>NZ_LWFU01000385.1:0-27316 GCF_001635135.1 Oleiphilus sp. HI0080 | reverse complement strand
GAGCCAGTAGCGACCAGCCACTCTCGCCATCCTAATTTGAAGCCCGCTAGCGCCATTCTGGCTAGAAAGAAGTTAAGACCATTCAAAGAATCAAACGACAAAAAAGATGTCGTCGTTGCAGGCTTGATGCCAAAACTAAAGCCCGCGGCCAAGCAGCCAGAGACGAAAACTGAGGCAGCGCAGACCATGGCGCTGAAAGAAGCAACGGCTTCTGCTCATCTTACCGAAGAGCCAGATCTCAGGGCTGATCATAAGTTAGAAGCTGAAACAACGCCGATAGAAACGGTTGAACTTAAGCAAGCTAGTGCGACCGAGCCGGAGATCGCGCAAGAGGTTCAAGAAGCTCAGAAAATTGCAGTTCAAGAACGGGTGAGCGGTGATGTAGAAGAACCCGAGGTTTCGCCTCAAATAAAGTCGCAAACGCAGACATTAGAACCGGCCGAGATAAGCTCTTCTTTCGAAGAAGAACCACCCGCAGCGGTACCTCCAAATAAGATTCCGCCATTTCGGGAGTTGGCCGAATTTGAAATGTTATTGTTTGATGTAAGAGGTCTACAGCTCGCTGTTCCTCTTATCTCGCTAGGATCGATACATCGTTTAGAGAGTGAATTTACGCCAATCGTTGGGAGAGCAGATTGGTATTTGGGAATGTACCGAATTGGCGATCGGAACCTCCAAGTCGTCGATACCGCTCGTTGGGTGATGCCATCGCGAATGCAGCATAGTTCGGATGAGCCCTATGAGTTCGTTATTAGGTTAGCTGATACGCATTGGGCCTTGGCCTGTAGTAGTGTTCAACAAGCGATCCGCGTAGAGCGAGATGAAATCAAATGGCGTACTCAGCAAGGTAAACGGCCATGGCTCGCAGGGACGGTAATTTCTAAAATGTGCGCTTTACTGGACGTAGAGAGTATGGCGCGCCTGCTTGATGAAGACAAATTGCAGGATACGCCCTAAGTTCTTAGCGAGATAAACAATGTCCAAGAGTGGCGCATGGTGGGCTTTGTTCTATATTAAAGTGATATGAATAAGCTCGCCGGCGTCAATACGCTGCGATATCCATAAACAAGGGCTACGATTTGCCCAAAACGAGGCTTTAAATGTCTTCCAATACTGTACATAGTTCTGATCAGTCAGAAGATAAGATTCTGCAATATGTTACGTTCCGCTTAGATGATGAAACGTATGGCATCAATGTGATGCAGATTCAGGAAGTGTTGCGTTACTCTGAAATCGCTCCCGTTCCTGGCGCTCCACATTATGTCCTAGGGATTATCAACTTACGTGGCAACGTTGTAACGGTAATCGATACGCGCACACGTTTCGGTTTAGCCCAATCTGAGGTAAGCGATCAGACACGAATTGTTGTCTTGGAGCTTGAGGGTCAGGTTGTCGGTGTACTCGTCGACTCTGTAGCGGAAGTGGTTTACTTAAAAGAGTCAGAGATAGAAACCGCGCCTAATGTTGGTAACGATGAGAGCGCGCGCTTTATCCAAGGCGTATGTAATAAAAACGGCGAGCTGATCATTCTTGTAGAGTTTGAGAAAATGCTTTCTGAGGAAGAATGGGCAGAGATGGTAGCGCTTTAAGCGCTGCTAGGGAGAGAGCGATGTCAGTTTTGATTTCTTTTGAGTATCTCGCATTAGGCTCTTCAGCGATTGCGATTATCTCGGTTGCCTACGGCTTGTATTCAGCAAGCGTGACAAGAAAGCAGGTTGCAACGTTGAGCGATCACATTAACGAGTTGGGCAAAGAGCTGAATGCAGTAAACCATTCAACGCTAGGGATGGGACGTCGCTTGCAATCTCTGGTGGATAAGAACGAGCATCTTGAGAAAAAACTGGAAGAAATTCAAAAGAATGACCCGGTGAAGGTCAGCTATTCGGAAGCGGCTCGACTTGTAAAAATGGGTGCGAGCATTGAAGAGCTGATGAGTGCATGTAGCATTTCTCGACCAGAGGCTGAGCTTGTTTCTGCGTTAACGAACCAAACAACGGTTCAAAAAACTGATTCCAAGAAGCAAGATATCCCTCTTCTTAAAACCAAGGCCTAATCTCGCTAACGCAATTGCGTTCGATCTACGCGACTCGCTGCTCAAGGTCTCTTTGCGTCGTCTCATTTGAACTGTTGCTAATTTGATGCACATTATCATTGAGGCTTTGAGCATTCTCGGCAGCTGCATTGCTTGCACGAAGCTTACGCTCCACATAGTGCTCTAATGCATTCAGCGATCGCACTCCGGCCTCAGCAAAATTCATCTGCAACTCAAACTTCGTTCTGGACATTCGACGTAAAGACGTTACATGGCAAGCGGCCATAATGCGACCCACTTCTGGTAGACCGAAGTCGACGTCGAGATCAACTGTTTGTTTTAGCGAAACGGTGGGGGTTCGAGGGAAGAGCTCTTTGAGCGCCGCTTGATCGCAGTGCAGAACGAGTCCGCTTTTCGAAATCGAATCAAATTGCGCTTCGGTTGAGGCGCCGTTTGATGTTTTCAGCGTTACGTTGCCACTGATACTCAAGTGTGTGTGGTAAATTAAACTTCTGCTCATGGTTCATCTCTCTTGTGCTACTTCCGCAGCGTTTCCCGCATTTTGTTATGTCGGTTTCTAGATCAAACTAGATTTTTTGTTCTGCTCTTCTGGTGAGAGCTTCAACCTATTTTTTAACGGCTTTCATGCATGGCGCATGACGACATCTATGACATTTACAGCAAGATCATTGCCGTTTATATGAGACTAGATAAAAAACAGTGCTTAACCATTTGTTTTGTGTAACCAATAGCAACTAAATTGAAACAAGAGGTGCACAAAAGGTTAATTGAGGGTGCGCTAATGTATATATTGGTGCATTTTCAGTTACATGTGGTTGCAAAGGGGTGTTTTGCAACAAATCGAATGGCTTATGGCTCCCTTCTAGCGAAGGCTCTAAGCATGCAAGCGCGCGTCTCTTCCGTTATACTTCGCGCGGCTTAAACGTTATCAATTTTGGGTGAAAAAATGGCTGATTCAGACAGTATAAATGTAGAGAATACCGCGGGAAGCGGCCGTGTAGGGTTTGTAAGCCTTGGTTGCCCAAAAGCATTGACTGATTCGGAGCGTATTCTCACTCAATTGAAGTTAGATGGTTACGATGTTGTTCCGAGTTATGACGATGCAGATGTTGTGGTGGTAAACACCTGTGGTTTCATCGATTCGGCGAAACAAGAATCTCTAGATGCGATCAACGAGGCGATGGCGGAGAACGGAAAAGTAATCGTAACCGGTTGTATGGGCAAGGGCGCTGATGCGGAGCTGATCAAGAAAGTTAGTCCTGATGTATTAAGTGTGAGTGGTCCTGCCGATTACGACACCGTGTTGAATGCCGTTCACGAATATGTCCCGCCAATCGAAAACCCTTCGCACTATAGTGATCTTGTTCCCGCGCATGGCGTTAAGCTTACGCCTCAACATTATTCTTTTCTAAAAATATCTGAAGGCTGCAACCACCGTTGCGCATTTTGCATTATTCCTCATATGCGTGGAGATCTTGTAAGTCGTCCTATATCGGCTGTCATTGATGAAGCGAAAAAGCTAGTCGCTGCCGGCACGCGTGAGCTACTGGTTATTTCGCAAGACACAAGTGCCTATGGTGTGGATGTGAAGTTCAAACTCGATTTTAATGCGGGCGACCCTTTAGAAACGAGAATGCAAGACTTGGCCGTTGCCTTGGGTGAGCTAGGTGTTTGGGTTCGAATGCACTACGTGTATCCTTATCCGCATGTCGACAAGCTGATTCCGTTAATGGCGGAAGGTAAGATATTGCCCTATCTAGATATTCCTTTTCAGCACGCGAGCAAAAAGGTACTCAAAGCGATGAAGCGCCCCGCGCATGCCGAGAAAGTACTGGATCGCATTAAGAAATGGCGTGAGGTGTGTCCAGAGCTCACTATTCGCAGCACATTCATCGTGGGCTTTCCCGGTGAAACCGAAGAAGACTTTCAAGAGCTGCTCGACTTTCTAGATGAAGCGCAGCTTGATCGGGTGGGTTGTTTTACGTATTCACCAGTGGAAGGCGCGCCGGCCAATGATCTGCCTGATCATGTGCCCGAAGACATCAAAGAGCAGCGTAAACAACGCTTTATGGAAAAACAGGCAAAAATCAGCGCTGCGCGCTTGCAAGCGAAAGTGGGTACGCGTCAATTTGTGATTATCGATGAAATAGCGGAGGAGGGCGCCGTCGCTCGAACGATGGGCGATGCGCCGGAAATCGATGGCCAGGTCTTTATCGACGGCGCAACCTTTTTAGATCCGGGCATGATTGTCGAGGTTGAAATTGAAGAGGCCGATGAATACGACCTCTGGGCACACATAGTTTAAGTCTGTTTTCAGTATTGGTAAATCGGGGCAATCATTGCCCCTGTTCGCTTTACTCTGTTTGAAGCTGGACTGCTTGCTTGTCTTGCTGCTTGGCCGCTCTTTTTTCCCGCATTTCTTCGATTTTTGAAACCAATGCGGGAATAACGAACAGGATGAGTACGGTCGCGTAGGCCAGACCAAACGAGATGCTTACCGCCATTGGAATGAGAAATTGCGCCTGCAACGACGTTTCAAATAACAAAGGTAGCAAGCCAGCAATCGTTGTCAGAGATGTCAGTAGTACGGCGCGCAAACGCAGGCAAGTGGCGTTCACGATGGCCTCATGAATAGCTTGTCCTTGCTCCCTTAGCTCTCGATAAAATGTCACGAGAATAATCGCATCGTTAATCACAATCCCCGACAGACCAAAAAAGCCAAACCACGAGAGCATCGTGAGATTCAGTCCGAGCGCCCAGTGCCCAAGAATCGCACCAGAGATACCCAACGGAATGGCGAGAATAACCGCTAAAGGCCAAGAGTAAGAGCCAAACACCCATGCAAGAATGATATAGATGAGCGTAAAGCCGATAGAGGCTCCAAGCATCATCTCCGAACCTGTTTTGCGCTGCTCCTCGGCACGACCTTTAAGTTCATAATTTAAGCCGTAGCGCGCTGCTAGTTCAGGTAAGAAACGCTCGTTTATATCGTCCAATACCACATTCGCATTATTCTGGCTGGAATCGACCCCCGCGGTGACTCTGAGACCAAATTTACCTTCGGTGTGCCGAACAAGCTCAAGCCCTTTTCTGCTCTCTAGCGTCACAACATTGTCCAGTCGAACGGTCTCCCCACGGTTTGTGATGATGGGAAAACTGTTAAGCGTTCGAGATGCGTTTCGTTCCTGTTCAGGGAGGATAATGCGCACCTCTACTTCCTCGTTCTCGTCATAGAATACTTGGAGTAGTTGGCCATCAAAGCCTGCGCGTAGCTGCTTTCCAATATCACTAACGGTCAGCCCCAACGCTTCTCCCTGAGGCGTAAGTGCGTAAAGAAATTGGCTTTTCCCGTAAGGTATATCGTCTTGAATATCATTCACGCCAACATAGCTCTTAAGCTTTTCTTGCAGCTCTTCACTGGCGGCTTTGAGGACTTCCGAGCCTTGCCCCGTCAAGAAGATATCGATGTCTTTGCCAGGAGGCCCACCACGCGGGCTAGTAATACTCAATTGCTCAATACCATCTGGAAGAGACAGCTCCGCTTTCCATGCGGATATGAGTTCGGGATTACGGACGTTTCGCGCGTCCGGAGTCACTGTTTCAACGTGCAAAGAGGCATATTGCTCACCTTGCTGATAGTTCTGACCGCCATCAAGGGTTGCCTGATTCACACGTAATACTGCGTGAACAATCAGATCCTCTTCGCGTTCATATTTCTCGAGTAATTTGTCGTTTGCACGCCAAAGCGCATCTTCCATTTGCTGCGCGAACGCGCGGACTTCGTTAGGCGGGGTGCCGGAAGCGAACTTCACATTTCCTAGCAAGACTTGGTTTTCAGGCTGTGGAAAGAACTCAAATTGTATTCTTCCGGAGATAATGAGAAAAATGGATACAAAAAATACAGCAATTGCGAGTGCTAGGGTTGTACCACGATTGCGCATTGCTTTTTCAGATAGCGAGCGAAATGTTCCATCACGAAATGCATTAAAACGGCTGTCAACGGCCTGTCTAAACCGACTTTCCTTTGCATGATGGCCCATCTTCTTAAGGCTATGATGAAGGTGCCCGGGCATGATCAGGAAACACTCAATGACGGATGCAATAATCACACAAACAATCACCAGTGGAATCGCAAATAGTATGTTGCCAATAATGCCGCTAATAATCATCAGTGGTAAAAATGCAGAAATAGTCGTTAGCGAAGACGACATAACGGGTACGAACATTCTTCTGGCTCCGCCTTCTGCTGCCTGTAACGCCCCTTCACCTCGTTGAAAGTGGGTGAGGGCGTCTTCACCGACGACGATGGCATCATCAACGATGATCCCCAGCGCCATGATTAAGGCAAACATACTCACCATATTAATGCTGCCGCCGAGAGCATACATCACGGCTAGCGTTCCCGCGAAGGACACAGGAATACCCACCGTCACCCAGAAAGCAACGCGACCGTTTAGCAGGATAAACAGAATCGCGACAACTAAAATCAATCCGCCTAAACCATTTTTGATGAGCAGGTTTATGCGATCTTCTATCAGAACATAGGCTTCGTTATACGAGTCTAGGTACATCGTGGGGGGCAGAGTCTCGCGCACTTCACTCAGCCAAGTATTAAATGTCTCGGCTGCTTTGAGTGTGTCTGAACTTGGCGTACGCAGTATCCGTAAGAGAACGGCGGGACGGTCTTTATAAAAAACCTCAACTTGTTTTTCTTTGTCTCGACGCTCGATATTCGCGACGTCTCCGAGGCGCAGACGCTCCCCAGTTCGTGCAGTAAGAATCGTAAGGTCATTAAACCCTTCAGCATCACGCCGTTGTTCAACGCTCCGTAGCTCGCGCGCAACTTCATCTTTAGCGGAAGTGCCGGCAGGGATATCCTGGCTCGCACTCACAACGGCTTGCCCAAGGGCTGGGAGCGACTCGCCAAGCCGATCTATGTCGAGTGTCGAGACTTGGATCGCAATTTCTTGTTCAGGTACGCCGATCAGGTCTACCTTCGAAATTCCGCGAGCTAACAGGTCTCGTTCGAAATCGTAGGCTATGCCCCGCAATTCGCTGAGAGGTGCATCTGCAGAAAGTATTAATGTGGCAACATCTTCATTGAGAACAACCTTAGAAATCTCCGGCTCTTCTGAGTCCGACGGCAGGTTGCGCACGAGTGACACGTGTTCTTTTACTTGATCAAGTGCAAGGCCCATATCTGTGCCTTCGTCGTATTCAAGGCTGATCACGGCGCTGCTTTGATACGACGTCGATTTCATTTCTTTCACGTAGTCGAGTGAGCGTAGCTCTTGCTCGAGAGGCGTGACAATCGAGCGCGCAACATCTTCGGCACTCGCCCCCGGCCAGATGACGCGCACTGTAATGTAGTCTGGTTCGAAGGTAGGCAGAAACTGTGTATTCAACCGAGTGAGCGAAACTGCACCAGCAATGAGGATAATCAACATGAGCAGGTTCGCGGCTACTCGGTGTTTGGCGAACCGACCTAGTAAATCCTCACGATGTTTACCGTTATCCATGGTCATTTGGTGCTGCCTTGTAACGTGACTTTCAGGCCATTGATGGCCTTTGGAAGCTGCGTTGTGATGATTTGATCGCCATCATTGATCGTATCCGAACTTACCAAGACCTTGTCTTGTGCGCCGTCTTGGTACTGATAGCCGATTGGTTGAACGACAAGCGATTCTAGGCGCTCGTCACGAATCCGAAATACGCGATCAGTGCCGTAGATTGACGAAATAGGTAAGGCGATCAGGTTTTGTTGCGCCGGAAGCTCGAGGATGACGCGCAAGCTCTTGTTCAGTGGTAACGAGAGATCTGGGTCGACCGGAACCAACCAGGCATCGCGTCCGCCATGTTGCTGACTACTCGCGAGGGACAAACGTGCCACCTTAAACTGATGACCGTTGCCGCGAGCAGTGACTTCTCCCTCGTTTGTCAGGGCGGATTCAACATCATCAACAAGGTTGTTTGGTATCTGCACACGTAATTCGACACGATTGTGATCAAAGAGCTCTACTAGGTTTTGCCCGGGTTGTACTCGATCTCCGGGCGCCACAAGCACGGCGGTAATGTGCGCATCAAATGGCGCTTTGACTTGCGTTTTCTCCAGATCTCGTTGTGCCGCTTGGAGGCGTGCTTTGGTTCGCTTTAATCCCGCATTGAGTTTTTTGAGTCGAGATGGATGGTCTTTGATGCTTTGCTCTCGCGCTGCAATCATCAGTTCGCTTTGTGCCAGTGCGGATTCCGCATTATCCGATCGCTCTTTGGCAACCAGGTTGGACTCCTGCAATTTAGCTTGTCTTGCGAGCGCGTCTTGTGCAATTTTTAGCATGCGTTGCTCGCTTTTTAATGCACGCTGATCGGTCTCGTACCGGATGTGCTCAGACTCAATAACAGCATAAAACTCGACTAAATCCGCTTCGGCTTGCATTAAGGCAATCTGCGCGTCTGTGTCATCAAGTTCAATGATCACATCGCCTTTTTTAACACTTTGTCCGGGTAAGGCATGGAGCGCTGTGACATCACTGGCTACTGTCGTACTGAGTTTTGCTTCATGAGGAGATTCCGTGCGGGCATAGAGCTCTACCTCAGGGTTAGCATTGATGCGCTCAGCAGAGACGGCACTCACTTGCCAAGACTTTTCCGTGCTTGGTTGTGTTGGCGCCTCCGGCTTGGTTACCATGAGCAGTGCGATAATGATGACGGTGAGCGCTGCGATAAGAATCGGATAACGCCATTTACCTAGTACTTTGAAGGCCATTAAGAAACCTGTTTCGTCGAATAAAATATTGGGATGATTAAGTAACTACCGAGTTTACAGCAAATTGGATGTGCCTTGCCTAAGCGTTCTTTTACACTATTGAAAGTCGCCCCATAGCCATTGCAGTACCGCAAGAGCAGCGACAGGTGCAGTCTCGGTTCTAAACACTCGTGGGCCGAGCGTACACGCTTTAAAGCCTTGACGTTGTGCACAAACGATTTCTTCGGACGTTAAACCGCCCTCGGGGCCTATCAGTAAGAGCACTTTTGCGGGTTTAGGTTCAATATGCGCCAGGTCTTGAGTATCTCTGTGATGAAGAACAAGAGGCAACACGTCAGGGTCTTTTGGTTGGCTTAGAAATTCTTCAAGCTCTAGCACTGGGTTGATCCGTGGAACCGTTGCCCGGACGCATTGCTCGCACGCGCTAATAGCCACGTGTTGCCAACGCTTTATGCGTTTTTCCTCACGACCTTCATCGAGTTTTACCTCACAGCGCTCGCTGATCAAAGGGGTTATTTGATTAACGCCAAGCTCTGTCGCCTTTTGTATCGCATAGTCCATGCGGTCGCCGCGTGACATGACAATTGCCAGTTGTGTATCTAGGTTCGACTCTGAATCGCAGTGCTCACGTCCTGCTATTTTTGCATGCACTGTGCGACGTTCAACAAGAGATAGCTCCGCATCATAGTAGTAACCATCCCCGTTAAAGAGTTTCAGTTTGAAGCCTTTTTTCATGCGCAGAACTTTAGCGATGTGTTGTGCGGCATTCGAGTCAAGCTCGGTCTCAGAGTTTACGGTCAGAGATGTTTCGGTATAAATGTTTGGAATTCGCATAGCCGATGAAGCGCCTTGAGCCAAAAGAGTGAGCGTTGTAGTAAGCTGCCTATTTCTGATTTATCAACATTAAGTATGAAAATGGTTGCCGAGATCACATCATACTCTCAAGAGAACGTGTTCTATTCTCCGATAAAATAAAACAGACAATCCGTACGCGCGATAAAAGGATTGTTTGTGACCATAAACACTTTCAAAGGGTGTTTTGGATACAGGCCGCCATCACGCTCCTCGAAGAACTCGGCCAGGCGCTCCTTACCGTTGTGATCTTTCGCAGAAAGCGAGATAAAACCCGACGCGGACAAATTACCGATGCATTCGTCTTGCGTCAATGTGCCGTAGTTAAACTTTTCTGCCTGTTCGGGGAGGGTGATCACAGCTCCGCTAGTCATCTTGCCATATGCAACCTCTGCGTCACCGATCGTCTCAAGTCGAATCGGGTTGTGATAGATTTTTACCGGGTAGCTTTCGCCCGTGTCTTCAAAAATAGATGTTGCGGAAAGAAGTCGTTGTAAACCCTCTTGAGCGATGATCTCTGATGATCGATCGTTCGGGCCACCGCACTCGATCGTTACGGTTGGCACATCTTGCTCGCTCAGTTCCATCAGGGCTCCTAAGCGTAAATCTGTGACGATTAGGTCGTTTGTAAAAAGTGATGTTAGGGCGATATGCAGAGTGTCTTCTTTTATCGCAACACCAAAAGCGGGACCTGAGCCTGAGGTGTTGTGCATATCGACAACGCACTCGGGTTGCAGTTCGTTGATTAAACCAAGGATGTCCTTTGCTAGCTGGCCTTGTTCGTCCTCAAACGGGGGCTTGAAGCAGCGGTTTAGATCTCGTTTACCTGAGAGCATTCGATTCGAAAAATACGGCTGCGTTGTTGCGGCGTCAACGGACGCGAGAATGAAGACGGCGTTGGTACAAGGCCGCTGGCCAGAGTGCAAGTAGTCGTAAACTGCGCGTGCTCCAGAGGGCTCGTTTCCGTGTAGCAAGGTGCATAACACCCGCGTGGTCTCGGTGTTCTCTCCTTCCAGGAAAATAGCTGTTGCGCCGCCGAGGTTGTTAAGAAATTGTTCTGCAGAGTTACCAAGTAGCTTCTCTCGCTGTGCTTGCTGATCGCTGCCTGACAGCGCAATACGCCGAAGCTGTGAGGGTGCTTGCTCTATACTCAAAGTTTCAGACTCCATTCGTGTATCGGTTTGTTTGATTGGTATTGCTGATAGTAGCGTTCAACCAGTTCGTTAAGAGCGCTCGACTCGTCGGTTTGATTGATCAGAAGCGCGAACATCATTCGCTGCCACCGTGCGCCATTCATCTCTGCATTGAGACTGTCGTTGATCAAACTAAGCTGTTTGTGAATTTCGCTGGCATCGACCCCAAGCTCTTCGAGCCCGCGTTTTGCTGTTGGTAGCAGTTGACGCAAGAGATCGATAACTGGTCGTTCTTCCAGAATACCGCTTTTCAGGTTTGGCCAGAACAACTTTGCATTGAGGCCATATTTTGCAGCACGGTAAAAGTTTTGCTCAGTGTATCGAAAAGGCAGGCCTGAGATTAACTCGTCAATAATAGGCAAAAGACCTTTCATAAATCCACTTATCAGTGCCGCTGTTGCGGCCATGTTGGCAGGAGTTGGACCTGCGGGAAATGCGCGCGTTTCGATACGCAGATGTCCGCCATCATTTGGGTCGTAGATGGGCCGATTCCAGCTCCATACGCTTCCTTGATGAAGTCGAAGCTCATTAAGGCTGGGGGCCATTCCCGCTTTTAACTCTGCCTGTGAATCGCGATCTGACAGTATGGGTAATATCGGTTCAAACAGATAAACGCTCTCGGCCAATAACTCGTAGATACTTTTTCTAACCCAGCCCAAGCCGTAGAGCACCCGTGCAGGCAAATGCTTTTCGAGTGTATCCTCAAGTCGATAGTCAATCGATTGTTTGAAGAGGGCTATACGGGTTTCTTGCCACAACCGCTGGCCAAGAAAAAACGGCGAATTTGCGGCAAGGGCCAGCATCAGAGGGGTGGTCAACTGCGCGGCATTGTAGCTACCGGCAAACTCGCTTGGTGAAACACGATAATGAAACTGGAAAGAGGTATTTGCGCCTTCGGGCGACACGTCACTCCAGGACATTTCAAGTTGATCTTGCCCTTCGATGTGTATCTGGAAGTCTTCCCCGCGTTTTGCTCTCAGCGCATCGGCGAGCACGTGATAGCGCGTTAGATCTGTGATCGCATCGCGTCCCATGTCTTGCGCGCGCAAAGTCGGTAGGATGCCGATCGGCAGAATGCGGCTGTCATGACGGGCTGTTACTTCATCAAGAAATCCCAGAGCGGAGCGCATTTGCTGCTCCATTTTAGAGAATGGCGCGGCTTCATTCACCAAGGGTAAAAAGTTGTATTCGAGGTTAAATTGGTTCAACTCTAAAGTGAGCTGCGTATCCTTGGCGTCGTTCAGAATGATTTCATTGATGGGTTTAGGATGTGCATTTTTATCGACGAGATACAGCTCAAGCTCAGAACCATAAGACTGAGGCCCTTCACCAAAACCGGGTTCAGCTAAAAGTGCGCGGAAAGTGCGAAGATTGTCATTGAGTGCGTCTCTGAAATCGGCATAATCCTGATCGCTAAACTGGGTTTTATCAATATTCTGACCCACACCGTCTCCTTGGAGATTTTGTTGTTGGAATATGCAACTTGAGTGCTTAGCCTGTTCGTTTATCTCTGCATGATTATGGTTGGAATGGGCGACGAGTAAAAGTAGAGCGGCAAAAAAAATGGCCTGCCGGAGTAGGGCAAGCCATTGTATTGTGTTGCTTTAAGCGCGAGTGATCAGAATTTGATTTTCTCGTTATCGCTTAGTCCAAGGTTATCCCAAATCTTGAGTGAGGGTTCTGCTTGGTTCATGCTGTAGAAGTGTATGCCTGGCACGCCGGCCGCTAGCAATGTGTCGCACATTTGGGTCACCACTTCTTCGCCAAATTTTACAATGCTCGCTTTATCATCACCATACGCTTCAAGCTGCTTGCGAATCCATCTAGGAATCTCCGCTCCACACATATCGCTGAAACGCATTAAATTGGAGTAGTTGGTGATTGGCATAATGCCTGGGACGATTGGAATATTAATACCCATCGCCTCAACCCGATCAATAAAGTAAAAATAAGCGTCCGGATTATAAAAGTACTGTGTAATCGCACTACTTGCGCCAGCATCCACCTTGCGTTTGAAGTTTTCTAAATCCACTTCCGCGCTCGGCGCTTGTGGATGAAACTCAGGGTAGGCCGCTACTTCTATATTAAAGTGATCGCCGCTATGTTCTCGAATGAAAGCGACCAGTTCGTTCGCGTACTTTAATTCACCTGTTGATCCGCCCATGCCCGAGGGAAGATCACCACGTAGTGCAACGATTCGGTTCACTGCACGTTCTTTATATAAATCGAGCAGTTTCGCGATCTCTTCTTTGCTGGATCCAACGCATGACAAATGCGGTGCAGTAGAAATCCCTTGATCTTGAAAATGCAGCACGGTGTCGATCGTGCGCTCTTGCGTGGAACCACCTGCACCATATGTCACCGAGAAGAAATCTGGTTTACGGCGAGCAAGTTCGTCACGAACAACCTGAAGCTTCTCTTTGCCTTCTTCGGTTTTTGGTGGGAAGAATTCAAAGCTGAAACGACGTTTAAACTGTTTTTGGGTTTCCATGAATAATCTCGTTCTTGAAACCGAGGTTGGCGTCAGATGCTTCAGCCAACCTCAGCGTTCTAATTAGTACTTGTAAGATTCTGGCTTGTAAGGACCATCAACCGGCACGTTGATGTAGTCTGCCTGCGTTTTTGTCAGGCGTGTTAATACGCCGCCAAAACCCTCTACCATATCTTTTGCTACTTCTTCATCAAGCTTCTTAGGAAGTACTTTTACATAGACATTGGCTGGCTTTTCTTCTGCCGGTAGATCGGCAAACTTCGCTTCCCACAAGTAAATTTGAGCAAGTACTTGGTTGGCGAACGACCCATCCATAATACGGCTAGGGTGCCCAGTCGCATTGCCTAGGTTTACAAGACGACCCTCTGCAAGAAGGATCAAATGATCGTTCTCCGCTTTGTTGCGGTAGATCTTGTGAACTTGAGGTTTGATCTCATCCCACTCCCAGTGCTCGCGCATGTAGGCGGTATCGATTTCGTTATCGAAGTGACCGATGTTACATACCACGGCACCAGATTTAAGCGCCTGAAGCATGTTTGCGTCACAGACATTGGTGTTTCCTGTTGTGGTGACAATTAGATCCGTTTTGCCCAGAAGGCTTGTATCAACACAGCCTGGTTCTCCGGTGTTTTCACCGTTGATATATGGAGAGACAACTTCGAAGCCGTCCATGCATGCCTGCATGGCACAGATCGGATCCACTTCAGTGACTTTTACAATCATGCCCTCCTGCTGAAGAGAGGCTGCAGAGCCTTTGCCCACATCGCCATAGCCGATAACAAGCGCTTTCTTTCCTGAAAGAAGATGGTCAGTACCACGCTTGATTGCATCGTTCAAAGAGTGACGGCAGCCGTATTTGTTATCATTCTTTGATTTCGTCACAGCGTCATTTACATTGATCGCCGGCACTTTCAAAGAACCTTCTTCAAGCATTTCCAACAAACGATGCACACCCGTTGTTGTCTCTTCAGAAATGCCGTGAATATCATTAAGCAGGTCAGGGTATTTGCTATGTACCATCTCGGTTAGATCGCCACCATCATCAAGAATGATGTTCGCATCCCATACCGCTGTACCGTCTTTTTCTGCAAGAATGGTTTGCTCAATGCACCATAAAAACTCTTCTTCGGTTTCACCTTTCCAGGCGAAAACCGGAATGCCAGCGGCTGCAATTGCAGCGGCTGCATGATCTTGGGTCGAGAAGATGTTACAAGACGACCAACGTACCTCTGCACCAAGGTCAACCAATGTCTCGATCAACACGGCTGTTTGAATGGTCATATGAATACAACCCATAATCTTAGCGCCCGCTAGAGGTTGGTCCGCTTTGTACTTTCGACGAAGCGCCATCAATGCCGGCATTTCACCTTCAGCAATGTCTATCTCTTTGCGACCCCAATCTGCGAGATTGATGTCCGCTACTTTGTAGTCAGTGAAACCGTTTTCTACTGCTTGCAAATTCGTGCTCATGTTCTTTCCTTTACGTGTTAGCGTGTCGTGTGAGGAACACGCTGATAATCGTTTGCGGTTAGCGGCTGTGTGCCACTCGGCGCTAGTTAGTTATACGCCTGCTGCTTTCTTTAGTTCATCTACTCGGTCTGTTTTTTCCCAAGTGAAGGCGGTAAATGTTTTGGTCTTAGTCTCGCCACCTTCAACGTATTCATAGCTTACTTCCTGAGGCTCACGCCCAAAGTGACCGTAGGCCGCTGTGATTTGGTACATTGGGTTGAGCAAGTCTAGTTGAGTTTGAATCGCATAGGGGCGCAAATCGAACACTTCTCGAATTACTTTTGCCAAGTCTTGATCCGAGATCTTGCCGGTACCAAAGGTGTTAACTGATACAGATGTTGGCTCTGCTACACCGATTGCGTAAGAAACCTGTATTTCGCAACGATCAGCAAGGCCTGCAGCAACCACGTTCTTCGCCACATAACGGCCATAGTACGCTGCTGAACGGTCAACTTTCGATGGATCTTTACCAGAAAAGGCGCCGCCACCATGACGCGCCATACCGCCGTAGGTATCCACGATAATCTTACGACCTGTAAGGCCTGCATCACCGACAGGGCCGCCAATCACAAAGTTGCCTGTTGGGTTGATGTGATACAGCGTACCTTCGTGAAGCCACTCAGCAGGTAGTACCGGCTTGATGATGTTTTCAAGAACGGCTGCGCGCAGATCGTCCAACGAGATAGCTGGGTCATGCTGAGTAGAAAGAACAACCGCATCAACGCGCGGCGTATCGCCTTCATAGTTAATGGTAACCTGTGATTTTGCATCAGGGCGCAACCAAGGTAACGTGCCATTACGACGCATTTCTGACTGACGCTGCACGAGCAGGTGCGAGTAGTAAACCGGAGCGGGCATCAGAGTAGGGGTTTCGTTTGTTGCATAACCAAACATTAAACCCTGGTCGCCTGCGCCTTGATCTTCCGGCTTGGCACGATCTACACCCATGTTGATATCGACCGATTGCTTACCAATGCCGTTCAATACCGCACAGGTTTCGCCATCGAACCCAACTTCTGAGCTGTTGTAACCAATACCGGTGATAACATCACGAACAATGTCTTCAAGATCAACATAGCACGATGTGGTTACTTCGCCGGCGACAACGGCCATGCCTGTTTTTACAAGCGTCTCGACGGCAACCCGAGCGTGCGGGTCTCGCGCAATAATCGCATCCAGTACAGCGTCTGAAATCTGATCTGCGACTTTGTCGGGGTGTCCTTCAGACACGGACTCTGAAGTAAAAATGCTGTATTCACTCATGCGAAAACTTCCTTTATCGATATTGGTAATGTGCCAACACTAGCGTCTAATGTAGCGGTGTACTTGAATTTGAAAGCCATTCCTAAGTCCAATAAACACCGATTCGTCTTCTGAAAACCCGGCAGATTCTGCCCAGTTCGTTAATTCTTCTGTTTCAAAACCAAGCCACAAATCACCGCAGTTCTCTTTTGTCCAATCTTGGTTGTGGTGAGATAAGTCGCACACAACTAATGCGCCTTCAGGCTCGATTAACTGCGCGCATTCTTTAAATAACTGCGCAGGCGCCGGTACATGGTGCAGCACCATGTTCATCACAACGCCGGAATACTGAGCGCCTCGTTTAACTAAGTCGCCGGTTTGGCCATGAATCAAGGTGACGTTTTTGAGCTTGCTTTCTTGGCAGTGCAGCTTTGCTTTCGTGAGCATCTGTTGGGATGTATCAACGGCATCAATTTGCTTGTAATAAGCGCCAAGCATGCTTAAAAATCGGCCTTCTCCGGGGCCTACTTCGAGCACACGCGCATTCGCGCCACTCACACTGGCCTGCAGCAAGTCTAGGCTAGTTTGTGCATATTGCTCGTGATCACAAATCAGCTCTTGCTGCTCCGCAAACCGATCGGTATTTCGATTAAAAAAAGCTTGTGACTGAACAGCGCGCTGGTCGCGAATCTCTTGCATACGGCGCTCTATGTCCGGGTGCAGAGGAAGCAAATCAAGTATGCCAAACAATTGTGAGGCGACCAAAAACTCAATACCGCGTTGTTTTTGAATCGGGCGCCGGTAGAAAATCGAATTACCTTCACGTTGCGCCTCTACCAACCCTGCTTTGCTTAGAACCTTCAAGTGATGGCTCATGCCCGACTGTTTGGTATCGAATATCTGTGTCAGCTCAAGTACGCCGAATGCATCGGCTCGCAAGCATTGCAGAACCTGAATGCGTAACTCATCCCCGCACGCCTTTAGCTTTTGCGCCACTAAATCCACTTGCGTAGACGCAAGTTCTTGGGCTGAAACGAGAGATTCAATTTTCGAGGCGATTTGGTTCATGGGCAAAAGTATATCAACAAACTTTGATATAGCAACTATATCAATAAGATTTGATATAGGTTTCCCCGAGGCCTGACTGTCTGGTTGGTTGTGCGTAAACGGGACTTAGTGAATGGAATATGAGACTTAGAGAAAAGAATGACGAAAAATTGACAGTGCTAAACTTTTGATTATTTGAGGTAAAGGTTGGATTCTAGCTGAATGCTCGCAATGCTATAAGAAGAAAATGTGTATCTCGTTTCTTGTCTTAGTCCGCTATTCGCCACCAATTTCTGCTGCGTATCGACGACAGGCGAGATCGCCATTTGGCGATGGCTTACAGGGCTGCATAAGATCTATTTTATTCTATTGGGTTTCCTGTTACCTCGCTGAGCGCGGCGGTAATGTCAGGAATAAGCGCCTGATGTTTTTTGTGTACGAAATGAAAGATTTTGACGCGCAATAGCGGTGGCTCGTGAATAATATAGCCACCATCCAAGAGTTTTATTGGTAGCTTACTCACCATAAATTTGGGTATGACAAACACTTCTAATCTCTTGTACAGCAACATGTCAAAACCTTGTTTCGTGCGATCAACCAGCTGGTTATCGATGTGTTTGAGGAGAAGATCTGTTATGACAAGCCCTCGCATGGAACCGACACGGAATTGTTCGAGGCTCTCAATACCTTGCTGGCCAGATAAGCCTTGTAGTTTGTTATGAGCGACGGCCACCAAGCTCAACTCCGTCAAACTGACTGGTATTCTGATTAGGTTGCTAAGCTGGTTCTCAGCCTGAACGACGCGACCAAGCTCTGCGTCAAAGACAATATTTTTCTGCGCTTCAAGCAACGACCTTTGCGCGGGTAGCGGCGTAATCTCTAACTTGATGCCGAGTAACTCATAAGCGGCTCTAACATTGTTTATCACATTGGGCAGAAGCTCTGCATTGGCGACGGTCGAGATCTTGAATAGACGCTGAGCGTAAATATGATCGGAGTATACAAATGATACGATTAGAAAAACTAGAAGCGCATGCTTCATTACAAGTTCCGATGTATTTAAAGTGAATCATTAAAAGATAGCTTAGAAATGCTTTTGGAGCGATGAAAACCTCCTGCCTCCTTCCTCCTAAATAAAGCTGCTTGTCTTTTGCGAGGATGGTCATGCTGTTTCAATACATCGACCGCAAGCAGTCTTTCGCCTTCTTATCTCGCCCAAAGTTTATCAAGAGTATGTTGTTATTGCGTTTCTGAGTGTGAACAGTAATAGGGTCGAATCAATTCTTTGGGAAAGAGCGCTTTTTATAAAGCCTCGGTTTAATAAGCGCCTATCTCTATAAATGCATGTTCGATCTTGAGCAGATGCCGTTCTATCTTCCGATCGTGATTTGGCTTCGCAGCGACAGCGAAGTGTAATCCAGCGGCATCGCCAGTATCTCGTTTTGTTTTTTAGATTTGTCTCGGAAGCGCAAAGTAAACTGCGTATACTTCTTTCTATTAATCGATAGGATGGCTAGAGCTTTCCTATGAAAAGATCGTTCTGTGAAATTAATATGGCGTTGGGTGCGTTTCTATCGGCTTGTTACAAGCTTGCACTTTTCGCCATAACCGCTCTCAGGCCACTAACCAAAACAGCAAGGATTCGTTTTCTTGGTGCACATACATTTAGTCATATGCCGATAAAATATACGATGGACCACCGACTACTAAAATCGGGTATCTCATGAAAACGCCTAAACGACTGCAGCCTCTCGTCGAAGATGGCTTGATTGATGAAGTCATAAGCCGCCTAATGAGCGGGAAAGAAGCGGATATATTTGTCGTGCGTTGTCGCGAGACCATTCGTTGCGCAAAAGTCTACAAAGATGCGATGAAGCGCAGCTTCAAAAAGGCCGCGCAATATCAAGAAGGGCGGAAAGCGCGGAGTGGCCGCCAAGCGCGGGCCATGCAAAAAAGATCCAACTATGGTCGTCAAGAGCAGGAAAAGGTTTGGCAAAATGCCGAGGTTGACGCGCTGTCTCGTTTAGCCCGAGCTTCGGTGCGTGTTCCTGAAACGTTTGGTTGTGTAGACGGCGTATTGTTAATGGAGCTGATTACAGACGAAGAGGGTAATGTCGCACCAAGACTTGGCGATGTGCTGATGTCTGAAGAGCAAGCCATTGAAGATTACGCGCTAATGATTCACTACATTAAGCTCATGCTTTGCGAGGGAATTGTGCACGGCGATTTATCCGAGTTTAACGTACTCGTTGATGAAAGTGGCCCTGTCATTATCGACTTACCCCAAGCTGTTAATGCCGCCGCTAACAATAGCGCACAAGAGATGTTCACGCGCGACGTAAATAATATGCGTCGTTATTATGGTGAATTTGCCCCTGCCTTATTACAAACGCAATACGCTAAAGAGATATGGGCGCTGTATGAAGAGGGGGATTTAACACCTCAATCAATTCTCACTGGCGAGTTTGATGATGATGGCGACAGCGCTGATGTAGGGGCTGTACTAGACGAAATCAACGCAGTGATGCAAGAAGAACGGGAACGACAAGAGCGTATCCGGGAATCTGAAAGAGAGAATACCTAGCGTCTAATATAGAAAAGAGCCGTTTCAAAATTTTAAAGCCTAAGATGGATGAGTCTCGGTCTCAGCGTTAGCGCTTTTTACTTCCGCCAGTCTTTCGCGATGTATTTTTAGGCTTTGAATTTGGCCGTCCACTGCTGGTGCGCGGTTTTTGGCCTTGCTTCTGGCCTTGCTTCGGGCTTTGCTTAGAGTCTGATTTTCCTCCAGATTTTTTGTCAGTGCGCCTATCTGAACGTCCGCCCGCTTTACCCTTGGTTTTGCTGTCGGAGCGGCCAGCGCGCTCACCGGGCTTGCCCGATGATCTACCACCAGCCTTCGTTCTTCCTGATGCGTTTTGCTTACCGCCCGACGCCACGCCACTTTTATTCCGCTTTGTACCTTGGGCGTTTCTTGCCGGTTTTCGTGTTGGAGAGGTTGATGATCTACCTGCGCCGGTCTGGCCTTCTGATGACGAGTCTTGGATAGCGTCATTCATGAGCTTTAGCTCTTTTTGCGTCAGGTCACGCCACTCACCGACCGGTAAGCCTTTTAAATCAACATGCATGATCCGCACGCGATTGAGTTGTTGGACTTGGTAACCGAAATGCTCGCACATACGACGAATTTGTCGGTTTAAACCTTGAACCAAGGTAATACGAAATGCATGCGTGCCTTCTTTCTCGACCTTACATTTTTTGGTCATTGTGCCGAGTATCGGTACGCCAGAGGCCATGCCCTGAATAAATTTATCGGTAATAGGGCGGTCAACGGTAACGATGTATTCTTTTTCGTGGTTATTCCCCGCACGCAGTATTTTGTTTACCAAGTCGCCGTTGTTGGTTAGGAAGATAAGACCCTGCGAATCTTTGTCCAAGCGACCGATCGGAAAAATACGGGCGCCGTGGCGAACAAAGTCGACGATGTTGGCGCGCTCGGAGCTCTCAGTTGTACTCACAATGCCGACAGGCTTATTCAGGGCGATAAAAATCAGGTCTTCGGCATCACGCGGTTCAATCGATTGGCCATTGACTTTTACCGTGTCTCCCGCAGCGACTTTGTCGCCCATTTGTGCACGCCTACCGTTAATAAAAACGTTACCTTGCTCGATAAAACGATCGGCCTCTCGGCGTGAACATATGCCGCTTTCACTGATGTATTTGTTTAATCGAGTTGTGGCTTTGTTAAACATGGTGCTCCACGTAGGTTAAAAGCTGAAGCGCTCACTCATTGCGCTACCAAGAGATCGAAAGAGCGCATAGTGTAGCAGGAGTTCGCGCTTGATCTCGACTAAGTCGTGACTATTGTAAGGGTTCTTTTTGCGTCGATATTCACGCTCCTTTTTTGGTAAGGCGTAATCGGGTGAATAAGTGGATATAGGTTAGGTCGTGATTATTCGCTCTATCGAAATGGTGTTTTCCCAAATATACCGGGCCGACTAATTCACTAGGCATAAACCTCTATGGCGAACGCGAACGAGCAGTTAGTTAATCAGTTTTATCAGGCTTTTCAAAAACGTGATGGCGGTGCTATGGCCGCTTGCTATCATCCTGATGCCGCCTTTGAAGATGAAGTGTTTTGCTTGCAAGGCGAAGATGTTGGCCTGATGTGGAAGATGCTCTGCGCTCAGGCAAAAGAATTCCGCTTAGAATTTTCTGAGGTGCACTGTGATGAGCTAAAGGGCAGTGCCCACTGGGAGCCGCGGTATCGTTTCTCGATGACGAATAGAGATGTGCACAACATCGTTGATGCGACGTTTGAGTTTAAAGATGGTCTGATTTACCGCCACCGTGATCGGTTTGATTTTTGGCGTTGGAGCAAGCAGGCTCTCGGTGTGCCTGGGCAGTTGATGGGGTGGTCGAGCTTACTGCGAAACAAAGTGAGAAAGACAGCTAGCAGAAACTTACAACGTTATAAACGCTCGATCTGAAGCAGAGCGCTCTGGCGGAGAAAGTCATGTAGGAAGCAGAAGAAAAGGGGACGCAAGCTTTGTTGCGTCCCCTTTTCTTCTGCATATTTCTATGCGTTTTTATAGTTGATAACGAATGCCGATTGCCGCTTCGATATCAAAATCTGTGTCGTCATGGATTTCCAAATCAGGAATGAGCGCGCCAAATGCTTGCCATTTTGGGGCAAAGTCGAGCTCTAAGCCTACTGGCATACGCGCACCAAAGTCGCCGTCCCAGTCCGCATAGCCACCCGCTGAAATATAAAGGGTTAAAGGACCGCTTGCCTCGAGGTTTTTGCTATAGATGCGATAGTCGATTGCAGCGCCATCATCACCCGCGAATAGATCAAACTTGTCTACTTGCGCCGTAACACCCAATCCTAAGTCGAAGGCTGCACCGAGTTTCACACGGCTCGTTTCGGCCAATGCCATTGTCGGAGTCTGAAGCGCGGCAACAAAAGCCGCAGTTGCGAAGAGTTTTTTGCTGTTCATTGTGTACCTGTTTAATGGTTTAGCGAGCAATCAGAGTATTCATCGTTAACAGACGAAAAAGTGACTAATCAGTAAAGCGCGCGCGTTTTAAAAAATGCGCGAGCGAGAAGAAGCGGGGAGTCTATGGATTATTGAGCCTTAGTGCAAAGCAAGAGGAGCGTGTTAAGAGAGGTGGATCTCCTTTTCGGTTAGTAACCTACTTTCGCCTTCATGCAATGTCGGGTCGAGCGAAATGCTTCCGATAGCATACCGATGCAGCGCGTTCACGGGATTTCTAAAACGGCCAAACATGCGTTTTATTTGATGGTATCGGCCTTCAACAAGCGTGAGTTCGGCGACGCAGGGCTCGATGATCGTTAGCTTAACCGGTTCGGTGTAGATATCCTCATACGAAAAGTACATGCCTTCGGCAAATGCTTGAATATAGTCCTCTGAGATGGGATTCTCGACGCGAACGCGGTAACGCTTAGCCACTTTATGTTGAGGATCGGTGAGCCTTCGCGACCAACGGCTGTCGTTGGTGAGTAACAGTAGCCCGGAAGAGTTAAGATCTAGACGCCCGGCGATATGTAGCTCCGCTCGAAATGCATAATCCAGTAAATCAACAACGGTACGGTGTGCATCATCCTTGGTTGCGCTCACTACGCCGGTGGGCTTGTTGAGCATCACGTAATAAGGGGTGTTGCTTTGTAGTGTTTGTCCGTCGAGTACGATGTGGGAAAAGTGATCAATGATGTGCGTTGCGTCGGTTGTGACATTACCGTCCACTTGAACCCGTCGTTGAGCGAGTAGACGTCGAATGTCGTGCTTGTTGAGATTTGCATGACTTCGGAGGAAGCGGTCTAGGCGTGAGCGAGATTGTTGCATGATTCTACTTGCCGTTCTCTTCGCGCTGCCACTGAATCTTTGGGTATGATCCCAACGCGTAGGACGCACGATAGCAGGCGCCCGACACCAATGGTTCAAGCTCAACACATCGGCTTGGTAGGGTAAGAGACGATTCGTAATCGTTTAATCTATGTTCTGCGAATACCGAGATGCGGGTAAAAAGCAGAGGCTGATAGTCGCCTAAGTTTTCTAGATCTGGGATGGTCACTGTACTCAGAGCCAGCTCGTTGGATATTGTCTGCTTGGGGTGATCGTTGAAAGTACCTTGCCTGTGATGCGTCAACGCACACACGCTAGAAGCAGAAAGTTGCATTAGCTTGCTGATTGGCTGCCTTTTACCCTCACTGATCAATTCCAACTCATTTAGTGTTTGACCTGCTTTGCACGCCGCGTGTTCTTCATCAAGATGCGCGAGACACAGCTCAATATTGATCTCTTCAGGTATGAAAATGCCATTTGTTGCAAGTTGTGGAGCTAGGTTTGCCGTCACAGCGAGCTGAGGTTCCTGTTCGAGTGCTTTTTGCATGGTTTCGACGATAACGAGATCGAGCAAAACAGGATGCTGATATGTGCATGCATCTGCTTGAACGAGTTCTATTCGATACTCTGATAGCCCGAGTGAGGATATTAGTGTTGCTACACTGTCGAGCGAACTCTGGTGAATATCTATTAGGTGAATATGTAATTCACTTGGATCGAACAGGTGTAAAACCGGCAAGAGCAGGGTGGCAAAAGGGCCACAGCCTGCATACAACACCTCCGTTTCACTAGCTGCATCAGCGCGTGTTCTTAGGCACTTTAGAGCGCCATACACACCGCGAATAAACGCCACGCTGCGTTGATAATCCTTGATGCAATAGGCCGCTGCGTTTGGATTGATCGCGACGCCTTGGCTTAAAAAGGTATCGTCCGACCATGCTGTGTAGGTCGGATCAGGCTCAAGGTTTGATATCTTGCTGCAAATCTGTGCAAATTGATCGAGTGCACCGTGCAACTGTTTTCTCGAGCTGTTGGGGTCTAGGACAGTCTTGGAAATTTCGTTTAGGGTCATGGTTTTCGTTAAGCCTGTACTTCTTTATAAACTGCCTATGTTTCCCAAAGGGCTATGTTTCCCAAAGGCCTATGTTTCCCAAAGTCCTATGTTTATACGGAGCCTATGTTTTTAAAAGGCCTAGCTCTGTATAGTCCTGCCTTGACCTACACGAGCGCACCCGAATGCAGCCACAAGCCGATCCGTTTATTGTACCCCCCTGTTGTGAAGAGATTGAAATCCTATTTCAAGACGAACATCTTTTGTTGATCAACAAACCGAGCAAGCTGCTTAGTCTTTCTGGTAAACATCCCGCAAACATCGACTCAGTGCATTATCGTTTGGTGAAAGAGTTTCCTACGGCTACCTTGCTGCATCGGCTCGATTTTGGCACATCTGGCATTATGGTGGTCGCCTTAAACAAACAGATTAATGCGCAAATAGGAAAGCAGTTCCAAGCGCGTACTGTTGAAAAACGCTACGTCGCACTCTTACATGGTCACGTTTCTGAGGCGGAGGGCGTGATTGACTACCCCATTGCGAAAGACCCACCTAACTTTCCATTGCAAAAAATCTGTCAGAGTGATGGTAAGCCGGCACAAACGCGTTTCAAGGTGCTTGAATACGCAGAAAACGTGTTTGCGACCCGAGTGCTGTTTTGCCCTGTAACCGGCCGTACCCACCAACTGAGAATACACAGCCAGCAGATAGGCCATCCCATTCTTGGCTGCGACTTATACGCTTCGGACGAAGCGTTTCACATGGCCGATAGATTGATGTTGCATGCGTCTGAGATCTGCTTTGATCACCCTATATCGAAACAGCGCCTTCGTGTTGAATGTCCTTGTCCGTTCTAAGCGCTGCGTCGCATAGCGAGTGCCGGGGAAATATAAATACACATACAATTAACTGGTTGATTTTTAATCGTGTTCTCAAGCGAATGTACTACACTGGATGTAACTAATTAGGCTTTCGCGATGCGCTTTCGACATGAATACTTCCAAGTACAGTACGTATAGTAAGACAGCACGTTTTTCTCTGCTCATACCAACGATTGTTTTTCTGCTTTCTGCCTGCAGTAACTCAGAATCAAACAAAACCTTTGAGTGGAAGCTGCAATCGCAAGCGGTTGAGTCGAGTGTCGACTATCAACAGCTAATTGTGATGGCCGACAAGGTAAGAGTAATGTCGGGCGGACGGCTCGATATTACGGCTTACCCCGGAGGCGCAAAGAGCTTGGCTAGCGGCCCGGATATTTTTAATGCAGTGCGCCAAGGTACTGTGCAAATGGGTAACGGATGGCCGAATTGGTGGTCAGCACAAGATCCTGCTTGGGCCGTGATGAATGCTGGCCCCTTTGACTTGATGAATATTGATGCCTCTATGATCTTCTTTTTCGAAGAACAGGGGATCAAACTCGCCAATCAGTTATCTGAGCCAAAAGGCATAGTATGGCGGCCTGCTTGGTGGCCAGGAATGGAGTTTGGACTACTATCCCGCGAGCCGATTTCTGGTCTAGACGATTTAGAGAATAAAAAAGTACGAATTGGGCCCGGATTACCGAGCGAGGTGCTCGCTGAGGCCGCGAGTGCATTCACGATTCCGCTAACTCCTGATGAAATTAGGCCTGCGCTAGAAAGCGGCGAGCTAGACGCTGTGGAGTGGACCACGGCAGGTGGTGCTTGGGAGCTGGGACTCAATGATATCAGCCCTTTTGCTATTGTGCCGGCGATTTGGCAACCCTCTGTAGTCTCCGATTTTCTTATCAACAAAGAGGCGTTTGAGCAGCTTCCCGACGATCTACAAGAAATTCTTGAAACAGCCATTCATTCATACACCTTAACGACGACCCTTAAGTCGAAAAAGAAAGATATCGAAGCCTATGAGAAGTTTTTATCTTCCGACACCAAGATTACTAAATGGAGTAAAGACGATATTGAGCGGTGGCGCGCAGCCTCGAAGAAAATCGATGCCCTGTACAAGTCGCGTAATCAATTCACGCGTGATTTGATTGATCGAAAGCAAGCGTTCAAGAAACGATATGAGGCGTATTACGAGGTGTTTGGCCCCTATGATCAGTAAAAAGATAGCCGCTGTGAACGTGGTCGTTAATCGATGATGTCTATCAAGTCCAACCAGTCTATGAAGTGTGGTTCTCGCCAATGAAAGAGCATTTCTCAGGTCGTTTGGCGATTATTCTCGTTCTCGTGACCATTGTTGTGATGAGCGTTTTCGTTGTAACGCGTTACATATACAGTAGCTTGCATTTTGAAAATGAGATCTCAACTAACGGCAAAGTCATTTCAGCACGTATTGCGGAGCAGGTCAGCCCGTCTATTTGGGAGATATACCAGAGCTCGGTAAACCGGAAGTTTTCGGAAGATGCCGCTGTCGCTATTTTAAACTCTGAAATGAAAGCACGCTACGTCGATGCGATTGTTGTGTATGGTCGGTTTGGTCACACCTATATGGGGAGAACGAAAGACGCTGATGGCAACGTGGTCGCGCTTAACGAGTCTTATCAACAGGCGCTTGATGAGCACAAATATCGCATTGATCATCCCATTAAAAATGGGTCGATGACCATCGGGAAGGTGTCGGTTTACTTTAATAATCAACCTCTGCGAGAGCAGCAGGTCAGCGCACTGAAATTTGATCTCATCCAAACGATGTTCATTTCAATTTTCATCGTTTCGGCGCTGTATATCAGCATACGCAAAGTACTCATCAAGCCTCTAGAGTCTTTAGAAATTGCCAATCGAACGATTAATAGCATTGAGGAAGGGATCGTATATCTGGATAGCGATCATCGTGTGATTGGTGTTAATCCCGCGTTTTGTTTTATGACCGGCTTTGACGAAAACGACGTGAATAACAAACCATGTGATTACTTTGTGATCGAAGACTCTGGTAGTCGCCTCGTTGATGAAGTTGATTCGGCTATTGAGCGACAAACGAAATGGAGTGGCGAAGCGCTCTGCCGAAGAAAAGATGGGACGGCGTTTCCTGTGCACTTAACCGCCTCGCAGGTTTTTAACGAAGTGCAACAGCAACTGTGTCGGGTGTTTGTTTTTCAGGATATTTCGCAACAGAAGGAGTCAGAAGAGCAGCTCAAGAGCCTCGCTTTCTATGACCCGCTAACAAAGCTATACAACCGAAGAAAGTTTGAAGATCTGATCCATGCAGAGGTAAAAGCGGCGAAGCGCGCGGGCAGCATGATGGGCCTTCTATTTATTGATCTGGATGACTTT
>NZ_LWFU01000384.1:0-3496 GCF_001635135.1 Oleiphilus sp. HI0080 | reverse complement strand
TAGGATTCATTCACGGCAGCTGCACCGATACAAACTGCTTCGTCGGCGGCAATGACATGAGGTGCGTAGCGATCCGCTTCACTGAAAACTGCGACTGTCTGATAGCCTAGGTCTTTTGCGGTGCGAATGACTCGAACCGCTATTTCACCTCGGTTCGCGATCAAGATTTTGCTAAACATTGTATTTGTTGTCTCCATTTCGTGGCCGCTTATTCGGCCCAGCGCGCTTTGCGCTTTTGAATAAATGCCATTGTGCCTTCTTGCCCTTCAGGGCCTTGCACGGCTTTCGCAAAGCTCTCTGCAGCGCCATCAAGTAGCGCGTTAAGGTCGGTCTTTCCAACACTGAGAATCAGTTCTTTGGTTATTCGATTAGCCTGAGGTGCGCAACTTTTTACTTGATCAAGCGCTGTATCGATCGCTGTAGCAAGCTCCTCGTTACTATTCACGCATTGATGCACAATACCAAGCTCTTTCGCTTCGGATCCTTTGAATCGCGCACCGAATAAGGCCAGGCGTCTGGCTTGCGTTAGGCCTATGCGCGTCACAACAAAGGGTGCAATTTGCGCTGGCGGAATACCTAAACTGGTTTCTGGCAGGCCAAACTGTGTCGACTCTAAGCAGATCGCGAGATCTGAGATGCAAACGAGGCCAAACCCGCCTCCTAACACAGCACCCTCTGCAGCGACAATGAGTACCTGCGGGATTTGATTGGCGAAGGTAATCATTCGGCCGAACTCTCGATTGAGCGCATAGAACGGATCCTCTTCGCCTTCAGCTCGGGAGCCCATTGCTGCGCGCGCATTGGCCATATCTTTGATATCGCCGCCTGCACAAAAGTGGCCCTCGGCGCCACGCATGACCACCGCACGAATGGTTTCGTCGTTCTCTATCGCCTTGAAGACGGACATCAGTTCCTGAACCATCCGTAAGCTCATTGCATTTCGTGCTTTCGGACGGTTTAGCGTTACGTGTAGCGCGTGTTCCTTTTGCTCAAGAAGCAGCGTTTCACATACTGGTAGCGTACTCATTCGCGCTCCTTACTTCTTACGTTTTGGCAGGGTGCCCATCAACTTACAGATAATGCCAAGCATGATTTCATCGGCACCACCTCCGATCGAGACAAGTCGAATATCACGCATTGAGCGAGAAACTGGGTTGTCCCACATGTAACCCATTCCGCCCCAGTATTGCAGACAGCTGTCAGAAACTTCTCTGCCCAAGCGTCCTGCTTTTAGTTTGGCCATAGAGGCAAGCATCGTCACGTCTTTCTTATTAATGTAACCCTCTACACCTTGATGCACCATGCAGCGAAGTGCTTCGATTTCTGTCTGAAGCTCTGCCAAACGAAAGTGAATGACCTGGTTGTCGAGTAGTGGTTGACCAAATGTCTGACGCTCACGGCAGTAATCGATTGTTGTGTTCACACAGTGCTCAAGACCTTTCAGAATGTTTGCTGCCCCGAACAGGCGCTCCTCTTGGAACTGGAGCATTTGCATCATAAATCCGGAACCTTCGGCACCGATGCGGTAACGCTGTGGAACTCGAACATTGTCAAAGAAGACCTGCGCCGTTTCTGAGCTGCGCATACCAAGCTTGTTGAGCTTCGGTGCGACCTCGACACCGGGTGTGTTCATTGGTACGACAATCAGTGATTTGTTTAGATGCACTTTGTCATCAGACGTGTTCGCCAGCAAGCAAATGTAATCCGCACTCGGGGAGTTGGTGATCCACATTTTGGTGCCGTTGATGATGTAGTCGTCACCGTCTTTTTTGGCTGTGGTTTTGATGGCCGCAACGTCAGAGCCTGCGCTTGGCTCGGATACACCGATACAGCCGATCATGTCACCCGAGATGGAAGGTACCAAAAACTCTTCACGTAGTTCATTTGAACCAAAACGTGCCAATGCAGGCGTACACATATCCGTTTGAACGCCAATGGCGAGCGGGACACCGCCGCAATGCGCAGTACCAAACTCTTCTGCAGCAACAATGTTGTAACTGTAGTCGAGCCCCATGCCGCCATATTCTGTCGGCTTACTAATGCCTAAAAGACCGAGATCACCGAGCTTTTTGAACAGCTCTTTCATCGGAAAAGTGCCGGCTTCTTCCCATTCATCGCAGAATGGATTGATCTCGTTATCGACGAAGTTCTTAACCGTGCGTCGAATTTCATTGTGCTCTTGCGTAAATATCATCTGTGCTGCCTCTTAAACTATGTCTTTATTCTTAAATAGGGTTGTTAGAGTCGCGCGACGCCGAAGCTATTCGGGCGCAGTGTGCGGCGACGCTCTTCGTCACAAATATCGAGTAAAAAGGCGAGAACCTTTCGCGTATCTCGTGGGTCGATGAGCCCGTCATCCCAAAGGCGTGCGGTTCCGTAGAGTGCGGTAGAACCCTTGTCGAGCTTATCGGCCGTTGCTTTTTCTAATACGTCTAGCATTGCCGGGTCGGCTTCTTTGCCCATTTTTGCGTGTTTGTCTTCAGTAACGATACGCAGCACTTTGCCTGCCTGCGCGCCACCCATTACCGCGGTGCGAGAATTAGGCCATGCGAAGATGAAGCGAGGGTCTAATCCTCGGCCGCACATCGCATAGTTGCCCGCACCATAGGAACCGCCAACGACAATCGTAAGCTTGGGTACTGTGGCATTCGCCACGGCTTGTAGCATTTTTGAACCATGCTTGATAACGCCGTTTTGTTCGGCATCCGTACCGACCATAAAGCCTGTGGTGTTATGAAAAAACAGCAAGCTGGTGTTGGACTGCTCGCAAAGTTGGATGAATTGCGCTGCTTTGGCCGCGCCTTTTGGGGTAATCGGTCCGTTGTTTCCGATTAAGCCGCATGCGTGCCCCTCGATTTTCAGAAAACCACAGACGGTTTGATTATCAAACTCTGGCTTAAAGTCCACGAAATCGGAACCATCGGCAATTCGAGCAACAATTTCGCGCACATCGTAAGGTGTTTTGCTATCTGCAGGCACAACCCCGATTAGCTCTTCTGCGCTGTACTTTGGCTCTTTGTAATCGCGATGCGTGCCAGCGCTGAGTTGCTCATTCCATGGCACCTGCTTCATCATATCGCGCATCATGCGGATGGCGTCGGAATCATCCTCAGCAAGAAATTCCGCGGTGCCAGCGGTTTGCGCATGCATCTCAGCTCCGCCTAGCTCTTCGTCTGTGGCAATTTCTCCGGTCGCCGCTTTCAGAAGGGGCGGGCCAGCAAGAAACATCTTTGCCTGCTCTTTTACTACGATCGAGTAGTCTGACAGGCCAGGCTGATAAGCGCCGCCTGCGGTCGCATTACCGTGGACAATGGTAAACTGTGGAATGCCGGCGGCGGAGAGGCGTGCCTGATTCGCAAAACCTCGTGCGCCGTGCACAAAAACATCTGTGGCGTAGTTAAGATTTGCGCCACCACTTTCAGCTAATGTCACGACCGGTAACTTGTTCTCTTTGGCGATGTCCTGAAGTCGGAGCGTTTTCTCAAGACCCGTGGGT
>NZ_LWFU01000383.1:0-14842 GCF_001635135.1 Oleiphilus sp. HI0080 | reverse complement strand
TTGAAGATGATCAATCCAAGGCGTGAACAAGAGGGTAAAGAGGCGATAAACATTGAGCGTATTCCGCTTGATGATCCAGAGTCGTTTCGACTGCTAAAAACCGCTGAGACGACGGCCGTCTTCCAGCTGGAATCACGCGGTATGAAGGATCTGATTCGTCGGCTTCAGCCTGATAACCTAGAAGATATGATCGCGCTAGTTGCGCTGTTTCGTCCGGGGCCTCTCGAGTCAGGTATGGTTGACGACTTTATCAACCGTAAGCACGGCCGTGCACCGGTGGCTTATCCGCATCCGGATTTTCAGCATGAGAGCCTGAAGCCTATTCTTGAACCAACCTACGGGGTTATCGTTTATCAGGAACAGGTAATGCAGATCGCGCAGGTTCTTGCCGGTTATACGCTTGGCGGCGCGGATGTATTGCGTCGGGCAATGGGTAAGAAAAAGCCTGAGGAGATGGCCAAGCAGCGAGGCTTGTTTGAGTCCGGGGCGATTGATCAGGGTATTGATGGCGACTTGGCGCTCAAAATCTTTGATCTGGTAGAGAAATTTGCTGGCTATGGTTTTAACAAATCGCACTCTGCTGCTTATGCACTTGTTTCCTATCAAACGCTTTGGTTGAAAACACACTTTCCTGCGGAATTTATGGCGGCGGTGCTGACCGCGGATATGCAAAACACCGATAAGGTGGTCACGCTCATTGAAGAGTGTCGCAAGATGAAGCTTGCTATCGTTCTGCCAAATGTAAATGTCAGTGACTATACATTCACTGTGGACGAACAGGGTCAAATTGTATACGGCTTGGGTGCGGTTAAGGGCTTGGGCGAGGGGCCAGTCGAAAGTATTCTAGCGGCGCGTGCTGAAGGTGGCGCGTTCAAAAACCTGTTTGATTTTTGCGACCGTGTTGATTTGCGCAAGGTGAACAAGCGAGCGCTTGAAGCTCTGATTTTTTCCGGCGCACTGGATGAAATTGGCCCGAATCGAGCGCGCTTGATGGCGACGATAGAGGAAGCGATCAAACGTGCTGATCAGAACTCTCGCAATCAAAATGCTGGTATGAGTGATTTGTTTGGCGCTGTTGTGCCGGACGAGAGTGTTGATGATGTTTACCAGCGCTCGGAAGGAATTAGGGAGTGGTCTGAAAAGCAGCGCCTCGCACATGAGAAAGACACTCTTGGTTTGTATCTCACTGGGCATCCCTTTGATGAGTATGAGTCTGAGGTGCGTCGCTTTGCGCGCAATGCGATTATTGATTTGAAGCCTAGTCGCAATAAGATTGCGATAGCGGGCTTAATTGTTGATTTGCGATTAATGAAAAATAAGCGCGGCCAAAACATGTGCTTCGTGACCTTGGATGATCGTTCTGCGCGCATTGAAGCGACGCTTTTTTCTGACGCTTATGATGAGTTTAAAGATCAACTCAATAAAGACACCGTCGTTGTTATTGAGGGTGGAGTGAGTCATGACGACTTCTCGGGCAATTTAAAGCTACGTGTTGATAAGGTGATGTCTCTGGTCGATGCCCGGCAGCAATATGCATCTCAACTTGTCTTGAATGTGCATGCAGATCAGTTCAAGAATGGTTTCCTCAAAGAGCTTAAAAGTGTGCTGGCGCCTTATCAGGGTGGCGGCTGCCCGGTAACTCTTCGCTACTGTCGTAACGATGCCGAGACGACGATTGCATTAGGTGAAGCATGGCGACTTAGGCCGGATGATGAGGCGCTCTTTGAGCTTGCGCATATTTTAGGTAAAGAAAAAGTCATTCTTGAGTACAATTAGGGCTTTAAATTACGGCTATACTTGTGCCTAATGCACTTTGTCTTTGGAGCGTTCTGCGTTCCATTCAGCTGTATGGAAGGCCGTATTAGGCATACACCGTTTTCGACTTGGGTTTATATGAATTTACAGTACCTTGACTTTGAACAGCCGATTGTCGACCTCGAAGAGAAAATCTCCGAGTTACGTATGGTCGGTAATAGCCAAGATATGAATTTGACTGACGCAATAGAGCGTCTGGAACGTGAATGCATCGCGCAAACTAAGTCGATCTTCTCAAATCTAACGCCTTGGGATATTACCCGTATTGCGCGCCATCCTAAGCGACCTTACACCTTGGACTATATCGACCAGATCTTTGACGAATTTGAAGAGTTGCATGGCGATAGAACATTTGCAGACGATCCGTCCATTGTCGGAGGGTTGGCAAGGCTTGGCTCCTATTCCGTAATGGTGATCGGCCAGCAAAAAGGTCGGGATGTTAAAGAAAAAGTAAAACGTAATTTTGGCATGCCGATGCCAGAGGGCTACCGTAAGGCAAAACGGTTAATGGAAATGGCTGAGCGTTTTAATCTGCCCATTGTGACCTTAATCGATACGCCTGGAGCGTTTCCCGGTATTGGTGCTGAGGAACGTGGTCAGAGCGAGGCGATTGCGCGCAATATTGCCGTGATGTCGCGTTTGAAAACCCCGATTATCTCAACGGTGATCGGTGAGGGAGGCTCTGGTGGCGCATTGGCGATCGGAGTGTGTGATCGATTGAACATGCTGGAGTATGCAACGTATTCTGTCATCTCTCCCGAGGGCTGCGCGTCTATCCTCTGGAAAAGTGCCGAGTATGCGGCTGATGCTGCAACCGCGATGGGTGTGACGGCCCCTCGGTTGAAAGAGCTGGGTTTGATTGATCAGATTATTGAAGAGCCTCTGGGTGGTGCGCATCGAGATGTGCAAGCTATGGCCGAGTCGCTCAAAGAGCGTCTGCTTGTTGATATTCGCGCTCTGCGCGACACTCCGGTCGAAGAGTTGATCGAAGAGCGTTATCAGCGCTTAACTGCGTATGATAAAGGCTAAACTGGAAAGAGCGTTCGCTTCTTATCCTGATTCTTCCACATTTTATGTTGCTTATAGTGGTGGGCTAGACTCCACTGTCTTACTTCATTTGGCGAAGCGCGCCGCAAAAACTCAGTCCTCAAAACGGCGGATTCAACTAAAGGCGATCCATGTTCATCACGGCATTAGTGCGCATGCCGATCGTTGGTCAGAGCACTGTCGGGCTGAATGTGAGCGCCTAGACATACCGCTTATTGTTGAACGTGTTTCGATTAGGGGCTCGGGCGGGAGCTTCGAGCGTGCTGCGCGAGAGGCTCGTTACGCGGCATTTAACCAGTACTTGTCTTGCAGAGATGTGCTGTTGATGGCGCATCACGAGGATGATCAATTCGAAACGATATTAATGCGGCTTATGCGGCGTGGTGATGGAAGTTTGCTGGCCGGTATTCCTGAATCCAGAGAGCTTCAATCTGGCGTTTTATTTCGCCCCTTTCTTAATGTTCGGCGAGCAGATCTTGAGCGCTACGCGGTAGAGCATAACCTAAAGTGGGTTGAGGATGACTCCAATAAGGCATTGTGCATTGCCCGTAATCGTATTCGGCATCAAGTCCTGCCTAAATTGCAGAAACAAGAGCCACAACTGTTCGTTATTTTGGCTGAGTTGGTGCATGGTCATCGTAGGTTGAATGCGTTGTCGAGCCGTCTTTTTAAGGCGCTTTACCCAAAAATGTGTGTTGCTGTTTTTAACGGCGAGGTAGGGCTTTCTCTCAAAGTCTTGAGGTTGCTAGAGGCAGAGTCTCAACGAGATTTGCTTCGCTGGTGGTTACGTGATTTAGCGCTTGCCCAGCCGACGGCTGCTTCGTTTGAGCGCGTTTGGAATGAGTTAATTCCGGCTAAGGAGGATGCGCAGCCTCGCATCGACTGGGCTGGCTTAAGCTTGCGTCGCTATGCGGATGCGATATTTGTTGTGGAGTCAGATTTTACTGGTGAGAGCCAGTCTGAAGACTCTGACGTTGCTGAGAGTTGGGGTGAGCTCGGTAAACGTGAAAAGATTCGAGGTTTCACTAAAAAGCAGTGGCAGAAGCGTTTGCGAATTCCGCCTTGGCAGCGACCTTTTTTAAAGGTGCGTTATGGGGGTTCGAGTGATGTTGGCGCAAAGATCTTGGACGTTATTGATATGCGAAACGGCCGAAGCATTTTTACCGTTGCCGATTCGCATATCGAAGAGCGCTGAATTAAGGATTACCTAATGTCGCCACCATCACCGCTTTGATAGTGTGCATCCTGTTCTCTGCTTGATCAAACACAATGCTGGCGTCTGACTCGAACACGTCTTCAGTGACCTCTAGCCCGTTCAGGCCATAAGTCTCTTCAATTTCTTTACCGACGCGCGTTTCATTGTTGTGGAATGCGGGGAGGCAGTGCATGAATTTTGTGTTCTTGTTGTTTGTTTGAGCCATGAGTGCTGAATTTATTTGATACGGTTTCATTAGCGCAACGCGTTCATCCCAAGCTTCTTTTGGTTCACCCATTGAAACCCAGACGTCGGTATAAACGAAATCAACATCCGCCACGCCGTCAGCCACATCGTTTGTTAGTGAGATTGTTGCGCCGCTTTTGGCTGCAATTTCAAGACATCGGTTCACTAGGCTTTGTTCCGGGTGGAAACCTTTAGGAGCAACAAGTCTAATGTCCATGCCCATGATCGCAGCGCCTACCATCAAGGAGTTACCCATGTTGTTTCGCGCATCGCCAAGATAGGCAAATTTGACTTTGGACAGCTCCTTGCCCTCGCAGTGCTCAATCATGGTTAAGAAGTCAGCCAAGATCTGGGTTGGATGAAACTCATCGGTCAAGCCGTTCCACACAGGTACGCCAGAATACCTTGCCAATGCCTCAACATCGCTTTGGCGATAACCACGAAATTCAATGCCATCATACATTCGGCCTAAGACGCGAGCTGTGTCCTTTACAGACTCTTTCTCTCCCATCTGAGAACCGCCGCCAATGTAGGTTACGCAGGCGCCTTGATCGAATGCAGCAACTTCAAACGCACAGCGTGTGCGCGTCGATGCTTTTTCGAAAATGAGTGCGACGTTTTTGCCAAGGAGGTGTTTCTGCTCGGTCTTAGTGCGCTTTTGGGTTTTTAATTGCTTGGCGAGACTTAGCAGGCCGCCAATTTCGTCTGCGTTGAAGTCGAGCAGTTTGGTAAAGCTTTTTCCATTGAGCGAGAAGCTCATAGTCGTCTCCGCATTTTTAAAGCAGCGATGATAGCAAAAAGTTCGGGAATGTGTAGTTTGAGTCGATGGGGACGCTAAAGGCGGTTACGATTTTTTGGGCGTAATACGTGGCGAATCGTATCGAACGCCTTGCTATTTGCGGGGTGAGCTATTAGAATGCGCGGCTCGAAAAACTGCGGGTGGGCATCATTGCTTTTTGCATGTTTACCCGTTTAAATTGTAACTCCTTGCTTTAAAACAAATTTTTGATTTAAGGCTATATATCCAAAGGGAGCATTTATGCGTCACTACGAGATCGTATTCTTGGTACATCCTGATCAAAGCGAACAGGTGCCAGGTATGGTTGAGCGATACAGCAACCTAATCACTACCGGTGGTGGTCAGATTCACCGTCTGGAAGATTGGGGTCGTCGTCACTTGGCTTACCCGATCAACAAAATTCACAAAGCACACTACATCTTGATGAACATCGAATGTAGCAACGAAGTGCTTGAAGAGCTTTCTCATAACTTCCGATTCAATGATGCGATTATTCGCGACTTGGTCATTCGTCGTAAAGAAGCGGTTACCGAAGAGTCTGCAATTAAAGCATCTCAAAACCGTGATGACCGTCGTCCGCCTCGTCAAGAAGCGCCTCGTCAAGAAGCGCCAAAAGCTGAAGCAGAAACTGGCACAGAAGAAGCAGCTGGCGACAGCGCTGAATCAACAGAAGAGTAATTCGGAATTAGGAGAAGACTATGTCTCGTTTTTTACGTCGCCGTAAGTTCTGCCGTTTCACTGCAGAAGGCGTTAAAGAGATCGATTACAAAGATCTAGATACTTTAAAAGGTTATGTCACTGAAACTGGAAAGATCGTTCCTAGCCGTATTACCGGCACAAAAGCGAAATACCAGCGTCAGTTGGCGACAGCAATCAAGCGTGCTCGTTACGTTGCATTGTTGCCGTACACCGATAACCACCACGAGTAATGGTGGCTCCGTCTCGAGTTAATTGGGGACGGTTGAAAATTTACTTGAATACTTGAGGAAGCGCTTTGATGCGTGAATTAGCCCGGTTTGCCATGAAGGGGCCGCGCAACGCTGCAGGGGTTGCCTTTGTAGCTTGTTTAGTTCCAATGATGTTCTGGCTCGGTGCTGCGACGGTTGCGTTAGTAACGTTACGTCATGGTACGGCGAAGGGACTCAATGTATTCGTATGGGCCGCGATACCTGCTTTGGGTTGGTGGCTCGGATTGCACGATCCAACCGCATTGGTAGTGTTGATATCAACGTTTGCTTTGGCAGAGGTTTTGAGAATCAGCGTTTCCATGCGCAGAACACTGTTGTTTGGCTTTGGATTCAGTATTTTGATTGGTGTTATGACACCAGTTTTGATGCCCGAAGCGATAGAAATGTTGCTCACTGTGACGGATGAACTTCTCAAACAGTTGGCCGAAGATGCGCAGCTACAGGTAGATGATGAGCTTAGGGCTTCATTCCATGCCTTACTAATTGCGAGCTTTGCAGCATCATTTTTTGCCATGAGCGTGGGGAGTTTGTTTCTCGCGCGGTCTTGGCAGGCAGCATTGTTTAAGCCGGGGGGCTGGCGGGAAGAATTTCACCAGCTTCGTATGAGTTCAATGGACATGACAGCAATAGTTATTGTTATGTTGATTGGGCCTGCTATTGGATTGGATGGCTATCTACTGGTTTTCAGTGGTTTAGTACCAATTCTGATTTGCGGGTTCGCGTTAGTGCACGGTTTGATCGGCAAGAAAAATTTAGGCGGACAATGGATGATCGGCTTCTACGCATTAGTCGTCGTTCTGTTCCCGACCTTCTTAGCAATCATTGCGCTCATGGCTTTATTGGATAGCGCAGTAGATATAAGAAGTAGGGTTCAGTCTTCACCAGACGCATAACGAAGCGCTTGTGTTGAAGAAGATGGCTGTGAAGAAACATCCTTGTTCGCACAAAGAGACAATTCGATTTAATAGTTGAGGATAGCGAGATGGAAGTCATTCTACTCGAAAAAGTTGGTAAGCTAGGCGGTCTTGGCGACAAAGTAACAGTTAAATCTGGCTTTGGTCGTAACTTCTTGGTTCCATTTGGCAAAGCCGTTCCTGCAAACGCAGAGAATGTTGCGCAGTTCGAAGCGCGCCGTGCAGAGCTTGAAAAAGCAGCTGCTGAGAAATTGGCAGCAGCAGAAGCTCGTGCAGCTGAGTTGAACGAGAAATCAGTTACTATCACGTCAAAAGCTGGCGATGAAGGTAAGCTGTTTGGTTCAATTGGTGTTCGCGATGTAGCAGATGCGGTAACCGCTGCTGGCACCGAAGTTAGCAAATCTGAGGTTCGCCTTCCTGAAGGTCCGATCCGTGCAGTTGGTGACTACGAGATTGATATCCAGTTGCACAGTGATGTAACTGCGACTATCAACCTAGCTGTTGTAGCAGAATAATTCTTTCCGCTGATCGCGGATAAGAAATAGCAGACGCCCATTTTTTAAGTTGGCATCTGCTTCTAAGCCCTAAGGATATCCTGTATATTCTTGGGGCTTATTTGTTTGTGAGTTTTCGAATAATCTTACCCTTTGAACCCTGCCATACTTCGGAGTTTCTCTAGCCTGTGTCCGACAAAGAAACCTTAGGATTAAAAACCCCACCACACTCTATTGAAGCGGAACAATCGATTCTTGGAGGGTTGCTGCTTGATAACAGCAAGTGGGATGTTGTTGGTGATAAGGTTATTGAGGATGATTTCTATCGTCAGGACCACCGTCTATTGTTTCGTGTGGTGAGTCGCCTTGCGACTCAGGGAAATCCGATTGACGTCATCACCGTCTCTGAAGAGTTGCAGCGGCTTGGCGAGCTCGAAAATGCCGGTGGGATGGCCTACCTAACGGAGTTGGTCGAAAAAACGCCGAGTGCAAGTAATGTTCGCTCTTACTCCAATATCGTGCATGAACGTGCTGTTTTACGCCGACTTATTCAGATTTCTGGCGAAATTTCTGACAGCGCATTTAATCCTACTGGACGCAGCACGAACGAATTGCTTGACGAAGCGGAGAGGAAGGTTTTCCAGATATCTGAGAGCAGTGCGGGGCAGGAAACCGGCCCCGTCAGTGTCAACCCAGTGCTCACCAAAACTCTGGAGCGGATTGAAGAGCTGTTTGATGCCCCTGACGGTATTACCGGTGTCACCACGGGTTTCAAAGATCTCGATGACATGACGTCAGGCCTGCAGTCTTCAGATTTGGTGATCGTTGCAGCGCGCCCGTCGATGGGTAAAACAGCGTTTGCGATGAACCTCGTTGAGTCCGCGTTGATAAAAGCGGAAGTGCCTGTGCTAGTTTTTAGTATGGAGATGCCGGCTGACTCAATCTTGATGCGTATGCTCAGCTCACTTGGTCAGATTAACCAAACAAAGGTGCGATCGGGTAAGTTAGATGAGGAAGACTGGCCGAGGCTCTCATCTGCGGCAAAGATTCTGAAAGATAGGCCTCTATTTATTGATGATACTGCTGGCTTGAGCCCGACTGAGGTGCGTTCGCGCGCGCGCCGCGTTGCTCGTGAAGTAGGTCAGATTGGTATGATCATGGTCGATTATCTTCAGCTAATGCAAATACCAGGAATGAATGAAGGCCGAACAGCGGAGATTTCTGAGATCTCGCGATCTCTTAAAGCTTTAGCGAAGGAGTTGCAGTGTCCGGTGGTGGCGCTTTCTCAGTTGAACCGAGGTCTGGAATCACGAACGGATAAGCGTCCGATGAACTCTGATTTGCGAGAATCAGGAGCGATTGAGCAGGATGCGGATGTCATTATGTTTATCTATCGTGACGAGTACTACAACGAAGAGAGTCCTGATAAAGGTATTGCCGAGATTATTATTGGTAAACAACGTAACGGCCCGATCGGCAAGGTGAAATTGCAGTTCCAAGGCCAGTTCACCAAGTTTAATGATCTTGCTCACGTTGATTACAATAACGAGTTTTAAGGCGCTATAGGCTATGTCTAGACCAGCAGTTGCTTATATCGACCAAGCCGCATTTTCAGAGAACATTCAATTTCTTCAGCGCCAAGCGTCCAACTCAGAGCTGTTGCTGGTGGTCAAGGCGGATGCCTATGGCCATGGGGTTGAGAACCTTTTGCCCGCTTTTAAGCATCATCGCGTAGCGGTAGCCTGCGTGGAAGAAGCGTTAACCTTGATTGATCTTGGTTATTCTGGTGAGGTTATCTTGCTAGAGGGCTTATTCAATAGTGCTTGCGTTGACAAACTTAGGGGGCATTCAGCGGTCTTTGTGATCCATAGTCTTTTCCAGCTAGACTGTCTAGAGAATGCGGGTTATGAAGGACGGGTTTGGTTGAAAGTCGACTCTGGTATGCATCGCCTGGGCTTGAATGAAGATGATTTCCGAGACTGTCTGCAAAGGATTGGTAAATCCAAAAAGATGCAGTTAGAGACTGTAATGACCCATTTTGCCAGTGCTGATGACCCGCGAAGCACTTCTATATCCACTCAGGTTAGCCGCTTTCATTCGGTGCTGAGCGGCTCAGATGCGAATCAGCTTGCTCAAGCACCATCATTGTCCTTGTGTAATTCGGCAGCGCTGTTGCTTCATCCCGAGTTTCAAGAGCAAATTGTTCGCCCAGGAATCGTACTTTACGGGGGCAATCCGGTACCTTTGATCCCTTCAGTAACGGATGGTTTAAAGCCGGTGATGCATTTGAAATCCGAAGTGATTGCCCTCCGTGAGATTGAAACAGGTGAGACGGTGGGGTACGGAGATACTTGGACGGCACTGAGAAAAACCATTATTGCAACGGTGGCGATGGGCTACGGCGATGGTTATCCCCGTCATGCGCCTAGCGGGACACCTGTTATGGTCGATGGTCAGCGCGCCCCGCTTGTCGGTCGTGTATCTATGGATTTGATTACCATCGACGTGACCGAAGTGCGCAATGTTAATATCGGCTCTGAAGTCGAATTTTGGGGCGCCGAGCTCTCAATTGATGAAGTCGCAGAGCATGCTGGCACAATTTCCTATCAGCTTTGCACTGCGATTACAGCCCGAGTCCCTCGCGTTTGTATATAGTGCTTCCTTTGCGCGGAACTTATTGCGCGACCCAGATGAGCTCTTCCGTGGCAAAACCTTTTGTTTGTGCAAATTCTAAAAACTCTGCGCGCGTGTCTTTAGTGATCTCAGGCGTGCGTGATAGTAGCCATAGGTAGTCTGTATCGGGTCCGGTAATGAAGGCATGCTGATAGTTTTTCTGATCTAGTTCGGCAATGACATACGAGGCATAGAAGGGCCCAAAAAAACTGACCTTAAGGTGCCCCGTTTTAGAGTCTTCGACAAAATACGCTTTGCCCTCCGCCTCGTTCCATGTTTGTTCTTCCAAGGAATAGCCTCTATTGAGAACTCGCACGCCGCCGTCTGATCGCAAAGTATACTCTGCAGTGACCTTGCTGAGTCCTCTTTCGAAGCTATGGTCTAGTCTCGCAATTTCATACCATTTACCTAAATAGCGATCTAACTCAAAATCTGAAACAGGTTGAACATTTTTTGGAATCCCGGTGCAGCCGCTCAATAGCGCTGCCATTAAAAGCAGGATGGGGAACAGAATTTTGTTTGAGTTATCCATAAAGACAGAGTCTCTCTCGTAATTTGATTTATAAATGCCAGCGCTCAACAGGGTGGTACTCGACTTTTCCATATGAATTCTGCTGTGACTCATATAACGCTACGTCGCTGATCTGCAACTCGATTGCAGGAGCAAGTAGAGGTGGAGACATCTCTTGGGCTCCACGCGTGAGACTAATGTGTGGTTGATATGCTCGGTTGGATTTTCTTGCACCATAGCGTGTTCCGGCACTTGCGTGACTTGCTGACAAACGGCTTAGATCCTGTGGCCAAGCACTTGGGCCAATCCAGATAATGCCAGTTTTTGGCCAAAAGGCGACCTGATCTAATCGTATTAAGAAGGGGCGGAGGGAGGAGCGTTCGTTGAGGGTCGTAAGTTGGTTAACAAGAGGCTCAATGTTCTGTTGTTGGATGTCGCCAAAGAATGCCAAGGTAATGTGATAATTGGTCTGTGCGATTTTTCCTGTTGGTAAAAGAAGATAACTGTCTGCCCAGCTGAAGATACGTTTTCTATCTTCCGGTTTAATGTCTAACGCAGTAAAGAGTCGCATCTCAAGACTATATCTTATCGCTTCAAGTGGTTTGTTACTTTAGCACGTTAAAGCAAAAAAAAGCCCGGAGGGTATCCGGGCTTGTTGTCTCGAAGCCTAGGCTTCTCTAAAAGTCTTCCCAGTCATCTTGGCTAGAGAAAGAGGCTGCACTGCTATCGCCGCTGCTGCCACTGCTCGCTCTTGGTGGCTCATAGGTCATTACGGGCGCGGCTTGTGCCGGTGCAGATGCTGTCATCATGGGTGCTGCTGACATGCTCATGCCTCCCTGTAGGCTGAAGAATGAAATCATGCTCGCCATATTGTTGGCTTCTTCCGACATACTGCGGCTCGCAGCCGATGTCTCTTCGACGAGTGCTGCGTTCTGCTGCGTCATTTCATCCATTTGGGTAACTGCTTGGTTAATCTGACTAATGCCTGCGTTTTGTTCAATTGCAGCATTGTTTACGTCATTGATCATGGTAGCTACACGATCAACGGCAGAGACGATGTCCGCAAGCGTTTCACCACTCTGGTTCACTAAAGTGGAGCCAGACTCCACTTTGCTCACGCTATCTCTGATTAAATCTTTGATCTCTTTTGCCGCTGCGGCAGAGCGTTGTGAAAGGGTTCGAACTTCGCCCGCGACAACCGCAAATCCGCGGCCCTGTTCGCCTGCACGTGCTGCTTCAACTGCAGCATTCAGCGCGAGTAGATTGGTTTGGAAAGCAATCTCGTCGATAACACCAATGATGTCGTTAATTTTATTACTTGAGTCGAGGATCTCGCTCATGGCATTGACGGCATCTTCCACAACTTCGCCACCGGCCTGCGCTTTCGATTTCGCTTCAGCGGCAAGGTTGTTTGCTTCCGAGGCATTCTCACTCGATTGCTTCACGGTAGAAGTCATTTCTTCCATGCTGGACGCAGTCTCTTCCAATGAACTGGCCTGAGACTCTGTTCGTCGGCTCAAGTCGTCCGAGCCTTGTGCGACTTCGTTGGCAGAGCTTCTAACGGCTCCTGCAGCATTTTGAATCTTCAATAACACCTCATTTAGCTTAGTGACGGTGTTATTGGCGTTGGTTTTAATGTTGTCGAACTCACCACGGTACTCATTTGTAATGGTGGTTGTCAGATCGCCCTCGGACATCGCCTCAAACATATGGCTCATGTCGTGAACGAATGAAGAGGTTTTATCAAGTAGGGTGTTTAAACCTGTGCTTAGTTGTTTAAAGAATCCGTCTTTATCGTCTAGTCCAATGCGCTCACTGAGATCGCCATCGTTTGCCGCGGCGATAATGTTGTCCATCTCTTCTTGAATGCGAACTTCTGCGGTCTTATCGTTCCACTCAACAACGGTACCGATACGGTTGCCATCTTTATCGCTCACAGGGTTCACAATGAGGTGCATGTGGCGGCCACCAACCTCGATTTTTGTTCGAGTAGTGCTCGTCAGGCGATCCAAAATTTGGATCTGGTGTTGAGGGTTTTTGTGGAATTGATCGATTGTACCGCCGACTAATGTTTCGGGATTGAAGTTCGGCAAGTCTTTGCGAATATCGTCTGCTGCCGCGCGAAGTGTGTCCAGTACGGCATCATTTGCATAGATGATATTACGATCTGCATCGGCCATCATCACATTTGCAGTGACGCTATCGAGTGCTGTTTTAATGCGTGCGTTGTCTGCGGCGATCGCTGCGGCTTCTTTTTCAAGAGCCAAGCGCTCTGTTTTATCATCCCATTCGACAACGGTGCCTAAGCGCTCTTGATTCTCGCCAAAAATCGGGGTCGCGATTAAACCAAAGGTGCGTCCGCCGACGTTGATATCGCCTCGGAATGTATCCCTGAGTCCTTCAATCATATTCCGTTGATGAGCGGGATTTTTGTGGAAAGTATCAATGTTTTTACCCATCAGGTTGCGCGCATCAAAGTTAGGAAGATCCTTGCGCAAATCGGATTCTGCGGTGGCCATCATATCTTTGATGGCATCGTTCATGTAAACGATGTTGAAATCCGGGTCTGCCATCATCACATTGGTATCACAGACATCCAGCGCACTTTTGATTCTGGAAGTCTCGGCCAATGCGATGCGGTCGTCTTCCATGCGCTGTCGGAGGTTGATCTGCATGGCCTTCATTGCGGCAATCAAACTTGTCTCGTCGCCTTCTTGGGCCTGGACATCTTCGCCAAGCTCGTTGTTAGCGATTTTGGTTGCTACGCTCGCGGCATAGGATGGCTCACCGCCAAGCGCTCGAGTGATGTTTCGAGTCAGTAGTGCGGCAGCGATAATGCCGATCAGTATCGCGATGCCTGAGCCCAAGTACGTGCTCGTGGTTGCAAAGCTAGCAGTTGCGCTATTTTCATCTTGGTGAATCGCGATCAACTTGCGTTCTTCGGCAATAAAATCTTGCAGAATCTTGCGCATGTCTTCCATGTAGACGGGGCCATTACTGGACGTTACGAAGCTTGTCAGTGTACTTAATGGCCTCTCCCCTGAGAGTATTTTCTCGTGCAGATTTATTGCTTCGCGAAAGTGCTCAGATTGCCACGAACGCTCCAGCATTCTAACTTGATCAATGCGACTTGTTTGCGCTGAGTCATCTTGAATAAGCGGTGCAACGGCCTCGATAAGCTTATCAAAATGTTGTTTCCCTTCTCGGTAAGGCTCTAAGTAGCTTTCTCTTCCAGTGATGAGGTAGCCTCGTAAGCCGGACTCCATTTCGGTAACAGCGGCGAACAACTCGTCCCCTTTTTCGATAATCTTGTGGTCTTTATCGACTGTTTTTTGGCTCTCTATAAGATGGGAAAGCGTCTGGCTTCCTACCACCGAGATAATTGTGAACAGTACGAGAGGGATGGCAAAGCCGAGCCCTAGCTTCATTTTTAAACTGAGATTTTCGAACATATTCATCTTGCCCGCCCGTTGGATTAAATGCTTGTCCTAAACTTCTACTTCCCACTTCTTTTAGTTAGCGAGTCGTGAGAAAATCCTTTAACTTTGATGACGCTTTTGCGTTCTTAAGTAACCAATGTTGGCGTCACATTCCTGTCGTGACGGAACTAGAATATAGTTGAGATTTGTTCTTTCGCTGTTTGTGTTAAAACGATTATAGAAAAAGCCGTTAGCTTTTAATTCTTATTAGTTATAAGTCGCAAGATGCGAGACGATCCCAGCTCAATACGTATAACAAAGACAACAACAAAACTATGCGACTACTTCTATTTGTGCTTTTTATCTCTTCGAGCGTTGCCAATGCTGAACCTGCAGCGTATGCCGAGTTGGCCGGTAATGTCGTCCTGCAATCTGTGGACGAGAAAGATTTTCAGTTGGGGGCGACAGAGCTCAAGGGCGGGTTGTACGTTCATCAACTCATCTCTCTGGAGGCTTTTGTAAGCCAAGGGGTCGTGGACGACACAGACAACAACTTGAATCAAGCGGTCGGGTTGGGCTACGGTGTCGGTGCCCGTTTTGAGTCTCCCTCGCGAAGAGGTACAAAGGCGTTTATCTTATTGGGTTTTTCGTCGCACGAGCTTGAGTTGAAGAGAGAAGACACAAGTCAAAGCTTGAGCACCGAGCGCTTTGAAGGCTTTGCCTATGGTGTAGGGCTGCAAGAGCAGCTTTTTGATGCGGAC
>NZ_LWFU01000382.1:0-10566 GCF_001635135.1 Oleiphilus sp. HI0080 | reverse complement strand
AAAGCATCAAGCTTGCCGATAAACGCGTCGAGCGCGCTTTTTGAATCGAAGTCGCATTCAAATTTGTTATGAAAGAAGATATGTAATTTCACACGCGCATCTTTTAGTAAAAGATTATAACCATCAAAGTCTGAGCTGGCGCTTACGCCATACAGACGATACTCATCACCCTCTTGCTCGCCAAACTGGCGAATCAATTCAAATGCTTTTAGCGCCTTGCGTACTTCAATTTTCTGCTTCAGATCATCCATCATGTATTTGCTCAAATCTACCATTATCATGCATCGCTGCGTTCTCATTGTTTCTACGTGATCGTAACGATGATGGACTATGCGTAGAGCCCCTTAACTCTAATCGTACTTGTGAAGCATCGCCTACCATCTTGGCCATCTTGGATATTGCCCAAAGCCTTGCGTAGCAGTAACCTTCGATCAATCTTCTCAAAATCAATAACAAAAAGAGCCGCGCGCCCTATGCACTCCAACAACCCTGTGCCCTCTGAGACCTCTGCACCCCTGCAGGATTCGATTCTGCAATATCACGCCTTGAGTAAACTCCTAGCCGAAGCGGGTATTAGTCAGCCAACACTCGTTATTGATCAGGCCGCTTTAAATCGCAACATTGCGCAGCTAAAGCAAATACTAAACGAGGGTTTTGTGCATCGCTTAGTGGTAAAGTCCTTGCCTTGCATGCAGCTGATTGACCACATCAGCGCTCAAACGCAATCCGAAACGCAACGCTTTATGTGTTTTCATGCTCCCTTCATTCAGCAAATTGCGTCACGCTATGCATTGAGCGACATATTGTTAGGAAAACCACTTCCCGCAGCGGCTTTCGAACAATTGCTTGTTTGGTTTATGCAGCAACCAAAGAGCAAATCGGCACCGAAGTTGTCACAAGTTCAGTGGCTGATCGATAGCCACGCGCGTCTTGAGCAGTATCAAGCAATCGCTAAAAAGCACCACGCAAGCTTGCGGATAAATCTTGAAATAAATATCGGCTTACATCGAGGTGGTTTCAGCCTTAATGCAGAATTCGAAGATACGATCACGCTTCTCGAAAAAAGTAATAATCTAAGGTTTGCGGGATTAATGGGGTATGAAGCACATGCGGCGAAGATCCCCTCTATTTTAGGTGGGCTGAAGGGTGCGCTAGATGCCAGCTGGCATAGCTACGAAGCGTTTAAAGAGCGTGTCGAGCATCTCAGTGTGCCTGGCACCTGCTTTAACTCCGGAGGCAGTACTACGTTCACCGAGTACACCGCGAAAGCGCCTTGCAATGAGCTCTCGGTAGGCTCAGCTCTGCTTAAGCCATGCGACTTTGACCTGCCGCATCTCACGCAATTTGAGTCCGCGGTTTTCATCGCAACCCCTCTTTTAAAGCGCGTTGATCGCATCTCAGTTCCGGGCCCCGCAGCACTGTCTTCCTTGTTGAGAAAAGCAAAACAGTTGCCGCTTTGTTCGGGGTATATCTACGGCGGCAATTGGCTTGCAGAACCCTGCTACCCTTCAAGCGCAAAACTAGTGCCTATATTTGGTCGATCAAGTAATCAGGAGTTGTATGCTTTTGACGATAATTGCGCCATTCAAGCCGATGATTTAATGCTTTTTCGACCAAAGCAAAGTGAATCTGTATTACTTCAGTTTGGCGATGTCGCAGTGCTGAACCATGGGCAAATAGACACATGGTGGCCCGCGTTGACGCAGGGAACGCGTTTTGACCTAGGGTCATCGCCCTCCTCAACACCCTCCTCAACACCCTCATCGACAAGCTCGTCTGCGAAGCAGAGTGGCGTACATGACGCGACAACTGAGGGTAAACAACAATGATCATGCTTGTTGTGCTGCTATGCCTTTTGTTTCCCGCACTACTGGTCTGGCTTGGGCATAATCTGAGCTGGGTTGATAAGCTCGGCCTTGTCTTGCTCTGCTTTGCCTCCGGAATCCTACTCAACACCGCTGTGCATGCGTTGGATTGGCATGCGATCACGTCATTAGATGGCCTGTCTGGTGCACAAACCCAACTCACGGAAATCAGTATCGCGCTTGCCATCCCTCTATTAGTCATGTCGATCAATTTAAAGGTTGCACTAGCACATGCCGGCCTCACAGCCAAAGCGATGATCGCCGCCTTCGCCTCTATTTTGTGCTGCACCTTTGCACTGAGCTTTGCGTTCAACGGCCATATAGAGGCCTTATGGCAGGTCGCCGGACTCGCAGTCGGGGCGTATACTGGAGGTGGCCCAAATATGGCTGCGATTAACGCTGCGATAGAGGGCGACCAAACCATATTCGTGCGCATGACCAGTTACGACATCATGCTGTCTGCGTTATTTCTATTGTTTGTCCTGAGCGTTGCCAAACCCATCTTCAAATATTTTCTACCTGCCTTTAAGAAAGAAGATCAAGGCCAGAATACAGACGCCATTCACTTTGCACATCTTGGCGACGAACGTTCTGCAAGCTACGCTGAACTAGTACGTGTTAACAACCTGGGCGCCTTATTCAAAACAATGCTCGTTGCAGCCGTCATTGTTGGCTTAAGTTTGGGGGTGAGCGGCTTGCTGCCTAGCTCAATGCAATCCTCAGCTACGATTATTCTCATCACGACACTGGGAATGGCGTCGTCGTTCATTCCTCCGGTTCAGCACTTGAAGATCAGCTTTCGGCTTGGAATGTATCTCGTGCTGGTATTTTGCTTCACGATGGGAAGTATGACGAATCTGGCGATTCTGGCAGACATCGATGCAGCGCTCTTTAGCTATATTGGGCTTATGCTTATTTGTGCCTTGCTTGTGCATGCGACAATTTGTCGCTGGCTAAAAGTAGACGTCGATACGTTTTTAGTGACCGCGTCAGCAGCAATCATGTCCGTACCTTTTATTCCTGTCATTGTCGGCGCATTGCGCAACCAAGCCCTGCTCGTCCCTGGCTTCTGTGCAGCGATTATCGGATATGTGCTCGGGAACTATTTTGGGATTGCCGTCGCGTTTAGTTTGAAGGCGCTGCTCGGTACGTAACTCGACCGAGCCCTTCTTGTTTGGATTCGTACATGGCTTCGTCCGCAGCTTCGAATACCGAAGTCCAATCACGGTGCTCCGGCACCTCAAAAACACTGTAACCAATCGACAGCGAAATATTGATTTGTTGATCATCAAAAGAGATCGCTTGTTCGCAGATACGCGACGCGAAACGTTCTAGCAACTGGTGCACTTTTTCTGCCTGCACACAATCTAATATCACAATAAATTCGTCACCACCCCAGCGCGCGAGAATGTCACCATCTCGCAATTCTGCAATAGCTCTGCGACTCAACTCGGTCAGTACCTCATCACCACCTGAGTGACCATACTGATCATTAATCGCTTTAAAGCTATCAATATCAATTACAGCAATCGCAAAACCATCACCCTGATCGTTGCTGCGACTTGCGAGCTGCTCTAACGCGTCCTCTGCTGCGCGGCGGTTCCACAAACGCGTCAGATGATCAATTTTAGTTTGCCGATCAAGCAAGCTCACTTGATCTAGTAATGAACGATAGACCTTTCTACCCGCAACCACCTGAGTGGCGAGTTCCGCCAAAAGCGCCAACTGCCGCAATCCATTTAGCTGACCAGGCGCAAACATACGCGGCACTCGATCGATAATACAGATCGTACCGAGCTTGTATCCGTTCGCTGAAACAATCGGGCAGCCGGCATAGAAACGAATATGCGGCTCGCCAGTGACTAGGGGATTATCTGCGAATACCGGATCGCGCAGCGTGTCCGGAATGTAGAGCAAGTCGTCTTGCAATATCGCATGACCGCAAAAACTCTCGTCACGCCCCGTTTCATGAACTTCAAGCCCTTGAATAGATTTGAACCACTGCCGGTTTTCATCTACCAGGCTAACGGCAACAATCGGCACGTTGAAGAGCTGCTTCGCGACGCCGGTAATCGCCTCGAACCACTTGTCGGCTGGTGTGTCCAAAATGTTAAGGCTATGCAGGTCTGCAATGCGATCACGCTCATTTTCAGGTTTTGCTGGTTTTTGCATGACGAGTCTTAAGACGATGTGAATTATTATGGATGCACCTAGCTTAGACGAGAAAAGCGCTTAGGCAAACTTACCCAGCCTAAACCCAAGGTCGAGCAGCGGTTTAGCTTTGGCAGTTAGTGCGTATCCCACTTGTTTTCAAACAAAAACTCGGCCAAAGGCGTCTCTTGCGCCCATTCCTCTTGGACGAGCATGGGCTTATCATAGAACTGATCGACATGGCCTAGACACAATATAGCGACTGGATGACTGTCTTCGGGCATATTCAAAACCGCTTTAAGTGCCTGTGGATCAAACAGCGAGACCCACCCCATACCCAAGCCTTCTGCACGCGCCGCCAACCAAATATTTTGGATAGCACAGGATAGCGATGCAAGATCCATTTCTGGTAACGTCCGTCGACCAAAAACATGTTGCTCTCGCCCATCCGGCAAAGCCGCGATCACCAACTCGGAGCATTGCCTTACACCCTCGACCTTTAGCTTTAAAAACTCAGCCTTTCTTTCTCCTAACGCAATGGCCGTTTGTTTGCGCTCATCGTCAACCAAACCATAGATACGCTCCCTGAGCGCCAAGTCCGTAATACGAACAAACCGCCAAGGCTGCATCAGCCCAACACTTGGCGCCATATGCGCGGCCTTGAATAATCTTATTAACACGTCTTCGCTGACCGGTTTGCCATTGAAATGTCGCATGTCTCGACGCTCAGCCATGACGCGATAAATGGCAGACTTATCGTCCTCGTTGTAAGTGAAAGGGTTACTCATACGCTACCACGTCAATATCGCCGCTAAAGAAAGATAGAACCCTATTTCGCTCACCTGCTGCACGGCCCCTAAGGTATCTCCGGTATATCCACCAAGCCATTTTCTAAGCTTCAAGCAGAGGTACAGCACGGGAAGCCCCATGGTTAGGGTTGCAAGCCAAATATCACCAACTAGCAAAAAGCAAAACGCCGGCAAGGTGATGCAGGTCGCTATCAGAAAGTCTTTGTTTGCAAAATGCTTGGTGATCGGTTTGGCTTTGCTCAACGCGTCCATTCGCACATAGCGCATGAGGCGCATCACCAAAACGCTGTACCAACGCGAGACCACATTCGCGACAAGCAGTGCAAGCGCAACATATTCGATAGGCAATTGAGCAAGCAAAGTAACTTTCAACATAAGTGCAAAGCCGAGTCCAACCAACCCGTATGTGCCGACACGGCTGTCTTTCATAATATCGAGAATTTGCGCCTTATCCCAACCACCTCCTAGACCGTCACACGTGTCCGCTAAACCATCTTCATGGAAAGCACCCGTGGTGTAGATGCCGATGAGCACCGCTAAGACAACAGAGACCTCTTGGGTAAACAGCATATTCAAACCCAGAAACGATCCCGCACAGGTTGCGCCAACAAGCCAACCGATCAAAGGAAAATAGCGGCTAGCATGGTCTTGGATATTCTGATCCGTACTGTCGAGCGATGGCAAAGGAATGCGCGTGTAGAACATCAGCGCATAGTGAACCAAACGCAATTGGTGCCTGATGATTGACGCAACTTCTATCACGATAAAAAACCTTGGTTAGTCTGCTTCAGAGACGCCAGCTTGTTCAAAGCTCGCCATGTCATTCATAAAGCGCACCGCCGACTCAACTAAAGGGAACGCCAACGCACAGCCTGTTCCCTCACCTAAACGCAGATCGAGCTTTAGTAAGGGTTCAACATTCAAGTCACGCAATAGTGCCTGATGGCCAGCCTCATGAGACTGGTGACAGAACACCGCATGCCTCGCCATCCGCGTATCCATTTTGCTTGCCACAAGGTAGGCGGCAGAAGCAATAAAACCGTCTACCAGTATCACCATATCCCGCTGCACCGCTTCAAGCATTGCGCCAACCATCTGGGCGATCTCAAAACCGCCAAAGGTTTGTAAAACGCGCTCTGGCTCTTCGATACGACCATGATGGGAAAATGCGCTTTGCAGCACCTTGAGTTTGTGATTCAACTGCTCGTCGTCTAGCCCTGTTCCGCGTCCAGTCATGGACTCCAAAGACATACCGCTCAACTGACAAATCAGTGCCGTCGCAGCGGTCGTGTTCGCAATGCCCATCTCACCAAAACCAAGCACATTACAACCTGCTTCTGCCAGATCAGAAACTAACTCCCTTCCATAGTCCAATGCTTGTTTCAGCTGATCGTGGCTCATCGCCGCTTGCCTTAAAAAGCTCTTCGTCCCTTTCGCAATTTTTTTCGGAACGACACCCAAGCCCTCTGGAAAGTCATAATTAACGCCTGCATCAACCACACAAAGATCCATAGCATGCTGCTTAGTAAACACGTTGATCGCAGCGCCTCCTGAAACAAAATTCATCACCATTTGCCAAGTCACTTCTTGCGGATAGGCGCTCACCCCTTCGTGCGCAATACCATGATCACCAGCAAAAACAACGATCGTAGGCTTGATCAGCGTTGGCTCTAGCGTTTTTTGAACTAAACAAATTTGCATTGCCAAGGTTTCAACAAGGCCCAAAGCGCCGAGAGGTTTGGTCTTTGAGTCAATTTTGTGTTGGATTTGAGCACGAAGATCCATCTTAGTAATCGACACCTTTTCGTGCCTTCACGCCAGCCTTGTAGGCATGTTTGATCTCTTTGACCTCTGACACCGTGTCACACACCTCTCGGAGGGCGCTGCCGCCGCCACGACCGGTAACGATGACACTTTGCTCAGGAGGACGATTGGCAATCGCATCGACAATCATCTGCTCATCCAAATATTTATAGGCGATCATGTAGGTCAGTTCATCGAGCAGAACCAAATCCAGGCTCGTGTCTTTTAACATGCGCGCCGCTTGCTCCCAAGTTCGCTCGGCGGCCTCGATGTCAGAGGTTCTGTCTTGCGTGTTCCAAGTAAAACCGGTGCCCATCTGATAGAAGTCGACTTCAGGCATTTTCTCTTTCAGGAAGATCTCTTCACCAGAAAGCTGTGCGCCTTTGATGAATTGCACCACGCCGACTTTTTGGTCATAACCAAGGGCCCGCAGCACCATACCGAAACCGGAGCTGCTTTTGCCTTTCCCGTTGCCGGTTAACAACAATGCAATACCACGCTCTTCGTCCGCGGCTGCGATGTGCGCATCCACGTTTTCTTTTTGCTTTTGCATCTTCTTTTTGTGCGCTTCGTTCTTATCGCTCTCGCCAGTCATTACTCGCTCCTGTTACTTCGTTCAGTGTTTATGGTGCCCAATGCGGGCCACTTAAAACTCACTTACTCAACGTGCTCTGTGTTCTTATCGCATCAAATCGCTCGCACACCTGCTGCATGCCATCCAAGGTTCGATACGAAAATCGATGCAATAAATCGCCATCAAAAAATACGATCTGCTCATTCTTAACAGCGGGAATTTCAGGCCAGTTCTGCCACATTTCAACGGCTATTTCCCCGCCATGATGCGTCGGTACGACAATCACATCCGGTTGCTTTTCAATGACACTTTCCAAACTCACCTGCGGATAATCCAGTGCTGGATCGCTAAAGACATTCTCTCCACCGCAACCGCTAAACAGTTGATTAATCCAGCTGCCCGCGGCCATTGTGCGCAACGGTTTAGACCACAATTGATAGAAAAACCGTACCTTCGCAGCGTCTTGATATCGGTTGCGCAATGCCTCTAAGCGCTCTAAATAAGCACTAGCCAACGCGTCACCTTGTTGCTCATAACCAATCCGCTTGGCGATCGCTTGAATTTCCAGTGGAATATCTTCAAGTCGCTTCGTCTTGCTTAAGTGAATAGGAATCCCAAGTGATCTAATACGCGCCAAGTCCTTTGCTGGGTTGCCGCCCTCCCAGGCAATCACGACGTCGGGCTGCAATTCCAAGACGCGGTCTATCTGAATACCATCATAATTCCCGATCCTCGGGATATTGAGCGCGGCTTCCGGGTAATCTGCAAACTCAGTGGTACCAACAATTTTATCGCCTGCGCCCAGCAAGAAAATAATTTCAACAGAGTGCGGCGACAAAGCAATAATGCGCTCAACAGACTCCGCTTGGGCTGAATGATTTAAGCCATCGGCGGCTGCGTGCGCACATGCCATACATAACAGAAACCACATCAGGCCCGTCTTTAATGCTTGGAAATACCGGCCAAGGTGCACGGATTGGATAAGACCCAAAAACAACTTACGATGCATGCGTTTCTCTTCGATATAAGACGAGCAGAAAAAAGGTACTACCAATAGCAGCGGTAATGATGCCAACCGGTAGTTCAAAATCACCGTGGAGTGTTCGCGCCAGAACATCGACCCAAACCATAAATACACCGCCTAATAATGCGGTAGCGATATAGACATTAATTGTGCGACCCTGAATCAAACGACGAACAATGTGAGGGATCATCAAACCGACAAAACCAATCCCGCCACAATTCGCGACTAATACTGCGGTCATCAGGGAGCTTAGTAATAGCATTCCTAAACGAAGCTTCACGACAGAAACACCCAGCGCACGTGCGCTTTCATCACCGGCAAGCATGGCTCTAAGCGGTCTCGAAAATGAAATAAAAACCAGCAAACCCACCCCCACGACAACAATCACACCAGTTAGGCTCGACCACTCTGCTCGGGAAAAACTACCAAGGGTCCAAAAAATAAGCGACGATGCGGCCAAAGGATCCGACATATAGAGAACCAAGCTTGTCGCTGCACTAAACATAAATGAGCAAGCCACTCCAGCGAGAAGCATACGCTCGATACTGCCGCTTCGGCCGGCAAGTGCGACCACCAACACAACCGAGAGCAGACTACCTAGCAACGCGCCCACCGTAATCGTGAACTCACTAAAGGCGGATGCCGCGCCCAAAGACGTGCCGGTTATACTCGCAATGACTAACACCGCGCCAAATGAAGCGCCCGAAGAAATACCAAATAAGTAAGGGTCTGACAGCGGGTTTCTGGTAACGGTTTGCAACACCGCACCGGCGAGCGAGAGCCCTGCTCCCGTTAAAAATGCCAAGACAGCACGCGGCGCTCGTAACTCTAAGATAATACGCTGCTTTACCTCGCCAACAAGCGGCTCAAGGTCGCTGGAACCCAGTTCAAAGACCAAGCCCCAAATGCTTTGAACCACATCCTGCATCGAGATATTGGCCGCACCAAACGCCATAGACGCCACAAGACTGACAAGCGTGATCAACAACCAAGCTAGGGTGAACACAACATTAGGCGTCATTATTCTCCCCCAAAGCATGATATGCATAGCTAATCCGAGGATGGCCGTAAAGTGGATGTTGATCAACAACACAACAGGCTCTAAACACATCCCCGATCATATCTTCCGTTATAACCTGCTGCGGCGAGCCAGAAGCCACAATACGCCCTCGGTGTATAACATGCAGCTCGTCGCAAAACGCGGCGGCCAAATTCAAGTCATGAAAGGACGCAAACACCGTAAGCGGCATGGCTTTGACTGAGCGCAATACCTCGAGCTGAAAATGAATGTCGAGGTGATTCGTTGGCTCATCCATAATGAGTAACGACGGGTTCTGAACAATTGCGCGGGCCAGAAAAACGCGCTGTTTCTCTCCACCCGATAAATTGGAAAACAAGGACTTCGACATGCTGTCTAACTCAAACTCTTCAATCAACTCATCGATACGCTTCATCTCTTGCTGAGAGTCCGGCTCAAACAGACCTTTATGTGGCGTCAAGCCCTGAGCGACAACCTCTCGTACAGTCAGACCCATATGCTCGCTTTGCTCTTGGAGAATCACCGCAGTTTGCTGCGCCGCTTGCTTCGTTGAGATGCTCCAGATGTCCTTGCCGTTTACCAATACCTTGCCAGAGCTCGGCTTGTGCACGCGATAAACACTCCGCATGAGCGACGACTTTCCCGCACCGTTTGGCCCAATAAGGCCGACGAACTTCCCTTCCTGAATAGAAAGGTCAATGTGATCAAGAATACGACGCTGCGTGTTGGGCACATCCCAGCAGAGACCTTGAATGTCGAGATTCAACGTCATGGCTTGACGCTCACAGGCAGTCCCGCAACGATTAAATCAACCCGATCAACAGCAGCTGCAAGGCGCTGGTGCAGCCTACCCGTCTCATCGCAAAACCTTCTTGATAATGCATCAACAGGCATGATGCCCATGTTGGTCTCATTGGAAACAAGTAGCAGTGGTTTAGTGAAATGCTTAAGCTCTTTTTCGAACTCGGCGACATAGTGCGCGAGGCGGTCGGAGACCTTGGGTTTTACAAGCAAATTGGTAATCCAGAGGGTTAAGCAATCAACAATCACAACCTCAACACTTGGGTCGCGGTCCAGTTGCTTTAACGCAGCGGCGAGATCGATAGGCGCTTCTTTAGTTTGCCAATGTGCAGAGCGATCAGCGATATGACGTGCGATGCGTGCCTTCATCTCCTCGTCTAAAGGTTCTGCGGTGACTACAACCGCAACCTTGTCAGATAACGTTCTCGCCGAGTTTTCTGCGTATCGACTTTTGCCAGATTTAACGCCACCCAGTATTAGGTGCTTCATACTCGCCCCTC
>NZ_LWFU01000381.1:0-31053 GCF_001635135.1 Oleiphilus sp. HI0080 | reverse complement strand
TCATGAAAAGGGCGCGTTTACGGGCGCATATAACAGCTCTCCCGGCAAGTTTGAGCAGGCAAATGGGGGTACCTTGCTACTCGACGAGGTTTCAGAAATGGATCTCGGCTTGCAGGCAAAGCTATTGCGCGTATTGCAGGAGCGAGAGGTTGAGCGTGTTGGAGGTAAGAAGCCAATCAAGCTTGATGTCAGGGTTTTAGCTACAACCAACCGAGCGCTCAAATCGTATGTGGACGCAGGCAAGTTTCGAGAAGATTTGTTTTACCGCCTTAGCGTTTTTCCAATGGCGTGGAAACCTCTGCGCGAAAGACGCGATGATATTTTGCCAATCGCGGAGCGCTTACTTCAGGTGCACGCAACCAAGATGCGTCGCGGAGCTATGACGCTAGATACTCAGAGTAAACAACACTTGGTGAATTACCCTTGGCCGGGAAATGTACGAGAGCTCGATAATGCGATTCAGCGTTCCTTAATTCTTGCAGAAGGAAGTGTCATCGAGTCGTCGGATCTCATACTGGAAATGCCTGAGAGCACCGTATCTGACAATTCTTTGACGGTTCGACCTGATGCTGACGAAGTTTTGTTTGTAGAAACGGAACCGGCTGCGCATCAGCGAAGCGAAGGGGAGGATAGCCCTCAGAGTTTAAGCGTGCACATAGACTCAAGTGCGTTAAACAAGGATCTAAAGCTGCGCGAGTTTCAAATTATTATCGACACTCTTCGCGAGGAGGGTGGAAAGAAGAAGCAAACAGCCGAGCGCCTGGGTATTAGTCCAAGAACGCTACGATATAAATTAGCTCAGATGCGTGAAGTTGGCATCGACGTTGCTTCAGAGATAGCAGCATAGTGAAAAGTGTCAATTGTTTGATGCTTTCTTTCTATCTCTGACTAAATCTTGAGTGTTTACTTGAGTAAGTATTTAGTTTGTCAATCTGCTGATATTCGGGGCCTTTAGGCCCCATTTTTTTGTCTAAAATCGGCGTTCGAAATTTAGCGCTTAAATAGGGGCTGTTGGCCTGTTTTGTGCAGTACTCTTTGGTAGACATGATCACGCAACGAAAAGTTGACGCATTTAACGGGGGAGGCGCTTATGTCAGGTATTAATTCAGTCACTGGCAGAGCCGATATTTCACAAGTATTGGCGGAGATGCGCAACTTGCGCTCACAGATCAAGCCCGCGGAAGATCTGAAGCCAGAGGTCTCGCCAACGCGCATTGATTCCGTTAATAAACCGAACGAAGTTCCGAAATTTAGTGAGCTTCTATCTAGCGCTGTAAATGGCGTGAACGAAGCGCAGAAAGCCTCAAGCGCGATGAAGACAGCGTACGAGCAAGGCGATCCCAATGTCAGCATTACCCAGGTGATGATCCAGTCGCAAAAAGCCTCTGTTGCTTTTGACGCTGTCACTCAGGTTCGCAACAAGGTCGTCAAAGCATATGAAGATATCATGAAGATGCCGGTTTAATTGGCGTGATTTATAAATACGAAGCGTGGCAGCGAACATGAGTGAAGCAACGGTACCAGCAACCACATCAAGCGTCGTCCCTGAGGCGCCGCAAAGCGATTTAATGACAGGCGTTAATCGCCTTGGACTGTTTCGACAAATCGGACTGATGATTGGTCTTGCCGGCAGCGTCGCACTGGGGCTTGCACTCGTGCTTTGGTTGCAGGAGCCGAACTACCAGCCAGCGATGCAAAACATTGCAGCGCAGGATATGGATGAGGTAACGCGTGTCTTAAATCTCAACGGGATCGATTTTAAGATTGATCCCAAGACTGGGGTATTGCTGGTTGCTTCAGAGCAACTTTATCAAGCGAAAATCAAACTTGCTGCATCCGGGATTTCGTCAGACCAATCGGTTGGTTATGAAATCCTAGATCAGGATCAGGGTCTCGGTAGCTCTCAGTTCATGGAGTCCACACGCTTCAAAAGGGGCTTGGAAGGTGAGTTGGGCAGGACGATTTCTAGCTTTAGAAATATCCGCTCTGCTAGGGTGCATTTGGCAATTCCAAAGCGCTCTGTTTTCGTTCGAGATTCGCGCGCGCCTTCGGCATCGGTGTTGATTGAGGTGCCTAACTTACGTGGGGTGACTCGAGAGCAGGTGGAGGCGATCGTTAATCTAGTTGCTGGCAGTGTTCCTGAAATGAATAAAAGCCAAGTCACGGTAGTGGATCAGCGTGGCAATTTGTTATCCAAGAATAATGAGAGCCAGGAAGATGCCCGTGTTTCGCGTGAGTTTGAGTATTCGCGAAAAATGGAGTCAGTACTGAATAATCGTATTAGCAGCATACTGGAGCCAATCGTTGGTACTGGTCGCTATCGTTCCGAGGTTTCTGCGGATGTTGATTTCACCGAGATCGAAGAGGCAGAAGAGCTGTTTAATCCTGATATGGCTGCGGTACGAAGTGAGCAGACCTTAGACGAGCAGAAAACAGCGGGTTTAGACGGTGGCATTCCTGGCGCTTTAGCAAATCAGCCGCCTGCAGATGCGCAAGCGCCAGAGCAGGCGGGAGGCGCGCAAGCTCAGGGTGATGATGCAAATCCAACTAGTCTGCGAAAACAGTCAACCCGTAACTATGAAGTCGATAGAACGGTGAGTTACACAAGACATCAAAAAGGGCGTATCAGCCGAATTACTGTTGCGGTCGCGGTTGATGACATCCGGAATATTAATCCAGAAACCGGCGAGGTGAGTTTCCAGAAATGGAGCGACGCCGAGCTTGAACGGCTAACACTGCTAGTACGCAATGCCGTAGGTTACTCGGCTGCACGCGGTGATAGCGTGAATGTGTTGAATACTCCATTCGCTCCTCAAGAAGTCGAAGAGTTCATCGAGCCGAAGCTTTGGGAGCAATCTTGGTTCTGGGAGGTTGTATGGAAGGCTCTTGCGGTCATTGTTGCGCTTATCGTCGTGTTTGCTGTGATCCGACCAACGTTTAGAAATCTGGCTAGCTCCGGTGCTCAAGCGAAAGAGGCATCCTTTGGTGGCGGCGACATGGACGGCGGTGGACTAGACTCGTTCGATCGGGTAGAAGGTGGCGGAGGCGTCGCTGCATTAGGGTCATCAGGTGAAGATTTTATGCTTCCCGGGGCGACTGAAGGGTATGATAAGCAAGTAAACGCTTTGAAGGGCTTAATCGCCGAAGATCCTGCGCGCGTCGCACAAGTAGTAAGAACATGGGTAAATCACGATGGCTGATAACGCACCTGCTGAAACTAGTGGCAATCTACCTGCACTTCCTCGTTTGGAAGCAGCGGCTATTTTATTGCTGAGCTTGGGCGAAGCAGACGCCGCACAGATTCTTAAACACATGGGGCCTAAAGAAGTTCACCGCGTCGGTACGACGATGGCGAACATGGCAAATGTGACGCAAGAGCAAGTTGAATCTGTGCTTGTAGAGTTTATTCAAGAAGTGGGCCGGCAAACTGGCATGGGTATCGGTTCTGATGAATACATCAAGAACATGCTCACCGAAGCGCTCGGAGAAGACAAGGCATCAGGCCTCATTGACCGCATACTTGTTGGTGGTAATACCACAGGATTGGACACCCTTAAGTGGATGGAAGGGCGCGCTGTCGCGGAGTTGATCCGCTACGAGCACCCACAAATACAGGCTATCGTGGTGTCTTATCTAGAGTCCGACCAAGCAGCTGAAGTGCTCGGTATTTTGGATGAAAAGGTGCGCCTTGACGTGATGATGCGTGTTGCCTCGCTTGATACGATTCAACCGCAGGCGCTTCAGGAACTGAATGACATTCTTGAGAAACAGTTCTCTGGCAATACGGCGACCGCAACAAGCAAAATTGGCGGTGTGAAATGCGCTGCTGACATTATGAACTTTATGGAGTCCTCTATAGAGGGCGACCTGATGGACAACATTAAAGAAATGGACTCTGAACTCGGGAATGAGATTGAAGAGTTAATGTTCGTCTTTGATAATTTGAAAGATGTGGATGATCGTGGCGTTCAAACCTTGCTACGTGAAGTTTCCAGCGAGGTTCTTATCGTGGCATTGAAGGGTGCCGATACAGAACTTCAAGAAAAAATCTTTGCTAACATGTCGAAGCGGGCTGCTGAGCTTCTGCGAGATGATCTTGAGGCAAAAGGGCCTGTTAAGGTCTCAGAAGTGGAAGCAGCACAAAAAGATATTCTTACCATCGCACGTCGTCTGGCGGATTCCGGAGAAATTATTCTCGGTGGCGGTGGTGAAGAAATGATCTAGGCATTGTTGCATGACCGACCAAAAAGACAAAGCGGCGGCTAAGTCTGTCAAAGAGATGACCGCGTATGAGCGTTGGGAGCTGCCTAGTCTTTCTGATGGTGGACCGGCTGCTCAGAGCATGCGACGTACCGAAACCGTTAAGCCCTTAACCGCAGATGACTTAGAGCAGATACGCAAAGAAGCCTACCAAGATGGACTCAAGCAGGGTAAGGCGGATGGTTTCAATCAGGGTGTCGTCGAAGGCCGCAAGAAAGGTCTGCAAGAGGGTAAGCAAGAGGGACTCAAGCTTGGCCAAGAGCAGGCAAGACTTGAGCTGCAGAGTAACCAAAAGTCGCTCGAACAGCTCTTCACCAATCTGCTTCAACCAATCGAAGAACAAAAAGAGGCCGTTGAGCAAGTTCTCTTAAACACCGTGCTTGCTCTTGTGCGCTCGGTGATTCACTTGGAAACAACGATGAATTCTGACGTAATCAAGCAAGCCTTGACGCGCAGCATTGATAGCCTTCCCAAACACGCGCAAGACATCACAATCCAGTTGAACCCCCAAGATAGAACGTATGTTGTCGACATCATTCAGGCGCTTTCCCCTGAGGCGACGGTGCGACCGAATGCAGCAATAGCAAGGGGCGGCTGTATTATCGAGACGACCGACCAAGTGCTTGATTACACAGTAGAAAAACGCTACCAACTCGCGGTTCAAGCGATGTTGATGGACGCAGCAAAGGCACAGAATTTTGAAGTGCATCAAGAAACGCCCGACTCAATGCAAACACATACGGATTACTCAAGTGCGTTGCTCAGCGAAGGTCAGCAGTTGGCGGAGCAAGAGCAGGTTCAAGGCAACATACCAAACGATTCTGAATCGAATGTGCACGCGACAAGTGATCAGGTTGATGGTGAAGAGAAACGCTCAATGGAACAGGAGTCTCCTTCGGATTCATCGAGTGATGAGACAGAGATAGAGCCGGGGCCAGAACATGAGTGATTTGCTTCAGCGTTTGGTGGATTATCAGCAAGCAGCGCAAGGGCTTGATTCGATTGCGCCAGAAGCGAGCGGACGCCTGACTAGAATGGTTGGCTTGACGCTTGAGGCACAGGGCTGCCAGGTGGTTGTCGGGGATCGATGCCTAATCGAGGGGGCAAACCAAGAATCAATAGAAGCTGAGGTAGTAGGTTTTGATGGCAACAAGACCTTTTTAATGCCGTTGGCCGCTGTGAAGGGTTTTAAACCAGGCGCTAGAGTTACGCCGTTAGCGAACACAAATGATGTGCCTGTTGGAATGGGGCTGCTGGGTCGAGTGCTTAACGGCAGTGGATATCCGATTGACGGGAAGGGAGAGCTTGATGCGGATCACTACGTGCCTGCAAATGCAGATGTCATCAACCCTTTAGAACGAGCCCCCATAAGAGCGCCGCTTGATGTTGGAATCAAGGCGATCAATGGCCTGCTTTCTGTAGGTATTGGGCAGCGTCTTGGCTTATTTGCTGGCAGTGGTGTCGGTAAGAGTATGTTGCTCGGGATGATGACGCGATTTACCAACGCAGATGTGGTGGTAGTGGGACTTATCGGTGAACGTGGTCGCGAGGTGAAGGAGTTTATCGAGGACATTCTTGGTGATGAGGGTTTAAAGCGTTCAGTGGTCGTTGCATCGCCTGCGGACGATTCACCGCTCATGCGAATGCGCGCTTCGACGTTATGTACGCGAATTGCCGAGTACTATCGTGATAAGGGAATGCGAGTTCTCTTGCTAATGGATTCGCTCACTCGATATGCCCAAGCTCAGCGTGAAATCGCATTGTCAGTGGGCGAACCGCCTGCGACAAAAGGTTATCCACCATCCGTTTTTGCAAAAATTCCTCAACTTGTTGAGCGCGCAGGAAATGGGATCGAAGGCGGTGGTTCAATTACGGCGTTTTATACGGTGCTAACAGAGGGCGACGATCAACAAGACCCCATAGCGGATGCAGCACGGGCTATCTTGGATGGGCATATTGTATTGTCACGCAGTTTGGCAGAAGAAGGGCATTATCCAGCGATCGATGTGGAAGCCTCTATTAGTCGTGTCATGCCTCAAGTGACGGAAGCGCAGCACTTTAAGGAGGCACAACGCTTTAAGCAATTACTGGCAAAATACCAACAAGCACGCGATCTTATCTCGGTTGGCGCGTACTCGCCCGGTTCCGATCCGGATACGGACTTTGCCATTTCACGGATTGATCGCATGAAGCAGTTTTTGCAGCAGGGCCTAAATGAACGCGCCACCTCCCAGGTGTCGATAGGTCAACTACGAAATGTGATCGCGCCCGAGGCCGAGAGTGCCTCAAAAACCGAGTAATGCGCCATGGCTGATCTAAACAAGATCAAGCGTATGAGCCTACTTGTGCAGCTTGCTCAGAACAATGAAGATGATCGAAGCAAGCACCTAGCACAGGCGAGAGCAGCGATGGATGATGCCAAGGAGCAGTTAGCTAATTTGCAGGAGTATCGCGCAAACTACCTGGAAAGCTTGCGGGGTAAAATGTCGGGGGCTTCCAATCCTTATAATCTAACAAGCTATCAGCAATTTGTTTCTCAACTGGCCGACGCGATCAGTCAGCAAGAACGTGTCGTAGAACAAAATCAGGTTTTCTTTGAAAAGATCAAGAGCTTGTGGGTGCATGCGAGAGAGAAACGACGCTCTCTCGAGCGCCTGAGAGACGAGGCTAAACGTCAATACGAACAGCAGCGAGACAAGAAAGAAGAGGCGCGCATCTTGGATGATTTTGTTGCAAATAAATACCGCTAATCGCTATGGGATTAGTGGTTCCTGCTTACCCATCTTATTACTCACCTCCTGTTAGAACCTCCGCATTTTTTTCTGCTGTTTTCGTCTCATAGCGAAGTGGGCAGCTCATACTTTCTATTTTCTAAAATATCTCTTTTGGCTATAAAAGATTGAAATATTTATAACCTTATTTTCTAAGTCTGCTGTTTTGCAAACGTGCATTTATAAAAAACCAAACTACATTAGTTGTGTCGCGTCATGCATTGCTTCATGACGTGCGACCTTGAAGTCAGCTAAATAGAGGTGGTTCGTGTCAGATAATGAAATCGTTCTAGAGGGTGCGTTGACGATCGCAAAAGCAGAAGCCTTGCACCTTCAGATAGAGACTCTACTTCACGACCATTCAAAGATTTGTATCAATGCGACCGCGGTAGAGCGGGCTGATACCTCAATCGTTCAGTTGTTGTCGTCGCTATGTGAAAGTGCTGATGATGTGAATGTTGAGTTACAGCTACTCGCGTCCGAGGGACTAAAGGAATGCACGGTGCTTCTAGGCTTTAACAGTCTTTCAGAACGTTACGTGTAAGAATCGCAAAACGAAAGCGCCTGCGCGCACTAGGACAGGATAGAGGTTTTATACATGGCAACGATATTGGCTGTTGATGACTCTGCATCGATGCGACAGATGGTCTCATTCACGCTAAAAGGGGCGGGCTTTGATGTTATCGAAGCGGGTGACGGTCAAGAGGCTTTAGACAAGGCGAAAAACGCTTCCGTTGATTTGGTTCTTTCTGATGTGAACATGCCCGTAATGGATGGAATCGAGTTAGTAAGAAACTTACGAACACTACCTGAGTATAAATTCACGCCTATTTTGATGCTGACAACCGAATCGGCAGGAGACAAAAAGTCTGAGGGAAAAAATGCCGGCGCAACGGGTTGGCTTGTGAAACCTTTCAACCCAGATCAATTATTGGCCACCATTAAAAAGGTGATGGGCTAGTTTTTGACGAGCTTAGAGGTACACGATGAGCGTAGATCTTAGCCAATTTCATCAAGTCTTTTTCGAGGAAAGTAATGAAGGGCTCGATATCATGGAGTCCGCTTTGCTGGAGCTTGATCCAGAGGCATTGGACTCAGAGAGAATCGACGAAATCTTTCGCGCAGCACACTCGATAAAAGGGGGTAGCGGCACCTTTGGTTTTCAACAAATTGCAGACTTCACTCATGTTGTCGAAACCTTACTGGACTTAATTCGATCCGATCAATTCGATATCCAATCAGAACACGTCGATCTGTTTCTTCGCTCGGTCGATTGTATCCGTACAATGGTGAATCAACTTGAAGATGGTCAAGAGTGTGAAACCGAATTAGCCGGCCAGCTCAAAGCGGAATTTGAGGCGATTCTTAATGCCCGAGATGGGCAAGGTGCCGATACGCCTTCCGCTGATTCAGTCGGAGACGGAGCGCGCGACTCCGGTTCAAAGGGCTGGCAAATTTATTTTCGTCCGGATGCCGATATTCTCAGAACTGGGAATGAACCCATTCGGATGTTTCGTGAACTTCAAGAGCTTGGACCAATTGAGGTGCAGGCAGACTGCTCTGGCATACCCAAGCTTTCGAATATAGAGCCCGAAGCATGTTATTCAGCATGGAATATTTCGCTCTTTGCCGACGTTGAAAAAACGAAAGTGGAAGAGGTCTTTGAGTGGGTTGTGGATGAGTCAGAATTGACGATTGACCCCCTTGATCTCTCAAATTTGCCGAGCGCGAAACAGGTTGGCGCGGATAGTACAGACGCCGTAAGTGTCGCGCCTGAAGCCAGCGTCGGCGACAGTGCTGATACGCCGTTATCCGTCCAATCAGCAGATGTGCCAATTGCCGCAGCGACTGAGTCTGCTGCAGCCCCAACACCGATCGCGAAAGTAGAACAAAAAGCTAAACGGGAAGCGAAGCCGGAAAGCGCCTCTATTCGCGTTGGAACGGACAAGGTGGACAGTCTCATTAACATGGTTGGCGAGTTAGTCATTACCCAGTCTATGTTAGGCGAGCTTGGACGCAATTTTACGGTTGATCGTTTGCCGAGATTGCTCGAAGGGCTTGATCAGTTGAATAATCATACCCGTGAGCTTCAGGAAAGCGTTATGCGCATCCGCATGCTTCCCATTAGCTTTGCTTTCTCGCGTTTTCCGCGCCTCGTTCACGACACCAGTAAGTCTCTTAATAAAAAGGTAGAGCTTGAATTGCTTGGCGAGCAAACCGAACTTGATAAAACTGTGATGGAGCGTATTGGCGATCCTCTCGTGCATCTTGTTCGCAATTCGCTTGATCATGGTATTGAGTCACCTGAAGCCCGTATCGCGGCGGGCAAGGATGAGATGGGTAAAATTACCCTCAATGCGTTTCATCAAGGCGGCAATATTGTCATCCAGATTATTGATGATGGCGCAGGTCTGAACAAAGATCGTATTTTAAGCAAAGCGATAGAAAACGGCCTGGTGAAGCCTTCAGATAATCTTTCCGATGACCAAATTCACGATCTGATTTTTAAGGCCGGTTTTTCGACGGCTGCGGAAATTACCGACATCTCCGGACGCGGTGTGGGTATGGATGTGGTTCGCAGAAACATTCAGGAGCTAAATGGTTCCGTTGAGGTCGAATCAACAGCGGGTGAGGGCAGTACGTTTACCATTCGCTTGCCACTAACATTAGCGATTCTTGATGGGCAACTCATTCGAGTAGGGAGCGATGTCTTTATCTTCCCGCTGGTTTCGATTGTTGAATCGATTCAAACCTACGATCAGATGATCCATCGGGTTTCATCTGGCTGCGAGGTACTTCGCTTGCGTGATGAGTATGTGCCTATTGTTCGACTCTGGGATATTTTTAACATCAAACCCGATTCCGAAAAGCTAGAGGATGGCCTCCTTGTGGTAGTTGAGGGCGACAATATGAAGGTCGCCATCTTGGTCGATGATCTTCTTGCTCAGCAGCAAGTGGTGATCAAGAGTCTGCAAGAAAACTACCGTTCTGTGGATGGGATCTCTGGTGCGACAATTCTTGGTGACGGCACCGTGTCATTGATCTTGGATATTGGAGGCTTGGTGAAGCTGTCTGGCGTCAGTCGTGACGACTACAAGAAAACGGTTGCTGACGACGATACGGCAGCTGCATAACAAACCCGTTTGAGATGTGACTATGAGTAATGAACAGCAACCCAGTGTATCTACCAACGAGATCGATGATGCGCTTCAGTCGCAGGTGCAACTTGCCGAGCAATATCTTACGTTTCATATGCAAGACGAAGAGTTCGGAGTGAATATTCTTTCCGTGCAGGAAATCCGCGGCTGGGAAGAGGTGACTGCTATCCCTAACTCGCCAAATCATGTGTTGGGGGTAATGAACCTAAGGGGCACGGTTGTTCCTGTAGTCGATCTACGAATGTGCTTTGGTTTGGTTGATCTGGAGTACAACGATGCGACGGTCGTCATTATTCTAAATATCACAAGTAACAAAGGTAGTAATAAAGTCATGGGTGTCGTTGTCGACGCCGTTTCTGATGTCCACAATTTTGCGGAGAAAGACATTCAGCCTGCGCCAGAGCTTCGTGACAAGCAGCAAGGGCAATACGTGAAAGGTCTCGGGAGCACAGCGGAACATATGGTGATACTTCTTAATCTAAATGAAGGGCTGATCTACGATACAAGTACGACGCATAGTATTCACTAAACGGACTTGGGAGGGCAGTTTGTGGGCGCGGCAGCCAAAGACATACAGCGTGAATTTCACATGTCTGAAAAAGACTTTCAGGCGATCAGTGAGCTTGCATACAAATATACGGGCATTGTTCTTGGAGACCATAAACAAGATATGGTTTATGGGCGTCTTGCGCGACGCATGCGAGACCTACGGTTAACCAGCTTTGTTGATTATTGTCAGCTTATTCAGGAGACCTCTCAGCCAGAGGTCAGTCGCTTCATTAATGCCATAACGACCAATCTTACTTCGTTCTTTCGCGAGTCTCATCATTTTGATTTTTTAACGAATAACGCATTACCCGATTTGCTGAAAGGTAACAACGGCAAAATTCGGGCTTGGTCTGCGGGTTGCTCTACCGGTGAAGAACCGTACTCTATCTCATTAACATTAAACGAATTTTTGCCAATGAAAGCGTGGGACATAAAGGTTCTTGCCACGGATTTGGATTCGAACGTGTTACAAAAAGCATCGCAAGGTGTATACGACATCGAGCGTGTCGAGTCGTTGAGTAAATCGGTCAAAAGCAAGTGGTTTCTATTTGATCGAAATCATAAGGATATCGCTAAGGTGTCCCCGTCTTTGCAGCAGCTAGTCCGGTTTAAGCGCTTAAATTTGCTTGAGGCTTGGCCCATGCGAGGCCGTTTTGATTTTATCTTCTGCCGCAATGTCATGATTTATTTTAATGAAGAAACACAAGTTCGATTGCTCAACCGTTTTGCCGATATTCTTAATCCGGGTGGCTATCTTTTTATTGGTCACTCTGAAAGCCTTCACTCTGTTGCATCTCGCTTCAATTCGCTCGGCAAAACAATCTATCAGTTGAAGGGCTAGACAATGCAACCTGCTGCCGTAAGTACCGGCCCCTTGCCGCTTCCAGAACCGGGTTTTGAGCATGTTAACCGTTATTGGGATAGACGGATGAACATGCCTGCAGCAAAGATTCTTCCAGGCGAGTTGTATGTCAGCCGGCATGGCGAGCTGATTTCGACAGTGCTTGGGTCATGTATTTCTGCTTGCATAAGAGACCGGCAACTTGGTGTTGGCGGGATGAATCACTTCATGCTTCCGCAGGAGGGCGAGCACTCAACAGATAGTTGGGGTGGAGATGTTGCATTGGCATCACGCTACGGAAATTGGGCGATGGAGTACCTAATAAACGAGGTGCTTAAAATGGGTGGTAGCCGCAGAAATCTAGAGGTTAAGGTCTTTGGTGGCGGTAATGTGCTGTCGAATATGACAGAGATCGGTTCGCGCAATGTCGACTTTGTTAAAGCCTATCTCGCGAGGGAAGGGCTTCAGATTTCTGCAATGGATGTTGGCGGCGCCTACCCGAGAAAAGTGTTGTATTTCCCTGACACAGGGGCAGTCAAAATGAAGCGACTGGTGTCTGTCGCCAATGACACCATTGTGAAACGCGAGCGAGATTACCGCCAAGTATTGACCAAGCCAATTGATAGCGGCGATGTCGAGCTGTTTTAGCCTTTTACGCACCATCGAATAAGGAACGTTTTACTAATGTATAAAGTGCTGATCGTAGATGACTCAGAGCTGATTCGTCAGGTATTGACGGAGATTATCGGTCAGGCGCCTGATCTTCAGGTCGTCGGTGTTGCGAGCGATCCGTATGATGCTCGAGATAAGATTAAAGCGCTAAATCCGGATGTTCTTACATTGGATGTAGAGATGCCCAGGATGGATGGAATCTCCTTTCTCAAGAATCTAATGCGACTAAGACCTATGCCCGTGGTGATGATTTCAACTCTTACCGCATCTGGGGCCCCTGTTACCCTTGACGCATTGGAGATTGGCGCTGTTGACTACGTCTGTAAACCACAAGGTGGAGCTTGGGGCGAGCTGGCACAGTACGCTACGGTTATTCAGGAAAAAGTGCGATCTGCTGCAAGCGCAAATATGTTGGCGCAAGAGTCTCGCCCTGCGCCAGGAGTGCCGAAGTCTCATACCGGGGAGGATCGCTTTAAAGTAGGGAAAGTGATTTGCATTGGGAGTTCGACAGGGGGCACTGAGGCATTGAAAGAAGTTCTCCGTTATATGCCCAAAAACTGTCCTCCCATCCTAATGGCACAACATATACCGGCGGCTTTTAGCGCCACTTTTGCGGCCCGGCTTAATGACACAATGCCGATTGAGGTATATGAGGCGAAAGCGGGCATGCCGCTCAAGTCTGGGTGTGCGTATCTGGCCCCAGGAGACCGGCACCTCCGTATAGCAAAACGTGAGAACCGTCTCGTCACATCATTGTTAGATGGAGACAAGGTGAATGGCCATATCCCCTCAGTGGATGTGTTGTTTGATTCTGCTATTGAGCATGTAGGGAGATTTTGCGTTGGTGCCGTCTTAACCGGAATGGGGGTGGATGGTGCAGCAGGGTTGCGCCGGATGCGCGATGCGCGAGGGCATACCATCGCCCAGGATGAAGCATCCAGTGTTGTCTGGGGGATGCCTGGAGCGGCTGTGAAAATGGGTGGCGCAGTTGATGTCTTGCCAATATCGAAGATAGGCAATGCATTGTTGGATGCATGTAAAATTCAATAATAACTGTGACACTTATCGCTCTTTGGTATGGCAGTACTGAAATTATAAACTAAGCTTCCCTTACTCAATTTTAAGTAAGGTGATTGGAGGAAATCTATGTCTGTAGATGCCGCTTATGATGCTTCACACCGTTGTTTGAAAATTCGTATTGATGGCCGGTTTGATTTTAGCCAGCACTCTGCATTTCGATCAGCATATGAGACGGCTAAAGGGGATGTTGACGAGTATGAAATCGATATGAGCGAGACATCCTATCTAGACAGCTCTGCACTGGGAATGCTGTTACTACTTCGCGATCATGCGGGTGGTGCAGACGCTAAAATTGCAATTAGTCATTGTAACGACGATATTCGCAAGGTTCTGACTATTTCAAATTTTGAACAGTTGTTTTCAATTAACTGATTCTCCACACATCCATTTCTAGTCGCGTATGCGTTTGAGGCGTACTCGGAAAAATAAGAGAGCGTGGGTTCTTCGCTTCTCTCCCTGACTTGATGCTCCGCTTTTTTCGACTTTTTCAGCTTTCGGCATGATCTTTGTATTCACTAGATATGTTTTTCCGTCTTTTGAGTAGAAAAAGGTATGCAGCAATTATCTTTACTTCCTTCCTCTGCCACCCCGAAAGTGGACTTGAAGGATGTATCACGCACCGAACAGCATGACGATAGCCCAAGGTTTAAGCAGGCCTATGGTGAAGCTGAAACGGCTTTGAAGAAAGATTCAATGCGCAACACGACCGCAAGAGATAATCATCGTTCTGATCTAGTAGATCAAAATAAGGACCTTGCGGATGCTGACAGCGGAAATGCATTGCCTCAGGACGAGGAGCGCTTGCCGCCGGAAGACGGTAAGGCTTTGCCTCCGCATACGGCGTTATTGAAACTTCAGGATGATGGGGTGCGGTCTGACGGCGGTTCGGGTTCATCTGACGGCCGAACAACATCGCCTCTCGATTCTCTTGGTCGAGCGATCAGTGTGTTGTCAAAGGCAAATGGGCCAATCCTTGAGCAAGGCCGAGCAAATGGTATGATCGTAGAGGCAGCACCTGATCCGGTCTTGTCAGCATCAGGCGCAGGCTCAAATGGCACTATGAAGGGTGGGACACAAAACCTTGGCAAGGGCCATTTTCAGTTCGACATAAATGGTGCTAGCCAGTTGTCTGAAAGCGCAAGTGCCAAGCTCGCTGAATTAGCCGCCAAAGCAACGAATACAGCCGAAGCCGGAGGGGCTGGTGTTAGTGGCACTTCGAGTGCTTCTGAAAAGGCTGTTACGCGTGCTGCACAGGCTAGCCTACTTCGCGGGTCGCCTTTGAGCGGGATAGTTAATGATGCAGAGGGAGTCGTCTCTCAACAAGCATCCGGGCTTAGTGGTAGTGCTATGAATGGTGCTTATCCGAGTGCCTTAACGCCTGCGAATGACCAAGCCGGATTCAATAAGGTGCTCGTTGGTGAGTTCGCTTCGCAGGCCCCTGCGAATGCGACTTCTGATCCGGTGAGTGGAATGCAGGCAGAGTCGGAACTCCGGTTTAAGGCTGCGATGGAGTCCGTTCAAATAGCGCGTGGCACCGATACCGCCGACAGTGTCGATGTGAATGCCATCAAGCTAGACGCATCAATACAGACTGCAAAGGGATCCGATATTAAAGCCGCCGAGGCGCAGGCTCAGAACGTATCGAAGCCCTATGTTAGCTCCTTAGGTATTCCTGTTGATGATGCGGAGTGGTCCAACCAGCTCGGGCAAAAGCTTATGTGGATGAACGCGCGAAACATCCAAAGCGCAGAGTTGCATCTTAATCCGGCAGATTTAGGCCCGATTGATGTGCGTATTCAGGTTGGAGCAGACCAAAGTTCAATTAGTTTCAATACGCAGAATCAAAGTGTTAGAGAACTGTTGGAAGCGAACATACATCGGCTCCGTGAAATGCTAAATAATCCTTCTCAGTCTGAAAGCGATCAATCAGGCGGAACGCTTGCGCAAGACTCTGGTTCGCAGTCCCAAACTCAGTCAAATCGGGAGTCCTATTCCCGTGAGATAGGTGGTTCTGATTCGACAGAGGTTGGTGAGGGTGAGCGTATTACCGAATCCCGGTCTGACTCTGCTGAAGATCGACTCGTCGACGCCTATGTCTAGGTCTAGGTCTAGGTCTAGGTCTTGCCGAGTGACTCCTTTCATATAGATAGATGCGGCCTGATGCAATTTGGCCCGTTGATATTACTCTTGTTTAACCTTGGGCTCTTTCGGCGCTCAATCGGTTAGACTTCACTTCAAATCGTTATGCTCTGTTTAGGGCTACACTGTTTTATTCAAATCGGCTCCGGTACGGCTTTGGCATGCAGATTGCTGAATGTAATGATATGCCGGAATTTTAGTGTTTTTTGGACGAGATTTTGACGTGGCAGAAGAAAATAAAGTAGAAGGCGGAGAAGAAGGCGAAGAGCAACAGGCTCCCTCGTCCAAGAAAAAGCTTATTATTATCATCGCTTTAGCTGTGTTAGTGCTGGCTGTGGCTGGTGGCGCAACCTTCTTTCTGATGGGTGATGATGCGAGCGAAGACACCGCTGAAGAGCCAGAGGTTGTCATTGCTCCGGCGATATATTTGGATTTGAGTCCACCGATGTTGGCAACGCTTAGTGTCGATGGGAAGCAAAGATATATGCAGGTCAGCTTGAACGTCATGAGTCGGGATCAGGCCGCATTAGATGCTGTCGAGTACCATATGCCAGTGATACGCTCCAAGCTGAACTCGGTATATGGCAGCATTGACTTTAAGTTGGCTCAAACGATTGAAGGAAAAGAGGCATTGCGCGAAGAAACACTAAGCGTCATAAATGGTGTTCTCGAAGCTGAGGGTGAAGTGTTAATAGAAGCTGTGTACTTCACCAACTTTGTAATGCAGTAACGAATTTGGATGGAATAGGTTAGTAGCTACCCGTGCAAGATTTACTTTCTCAAGACGAAATCGATGCGCTACTTCATGGCGTAGACGATGGAGACATCGATACCGACGACGATCAGTCGGAGGAAGGTGTCCGCTCCTATGACCTTGCGAGCCAGGATCGTATTGTTCGCGGGCGGATGCCAACGCTTGAGATGATTAACGAGCGCTTTGCACGCTACACGCGAATCAGTTTGTTTAACTTGTTGCGCAGAAACGCTGATGTATCAACCGGCGGTGTGCAAATTATGAAGTTCGGCGAGTACATCCACACCCTCTATGTTCCAACTAGCCTGAATATTGTGAAAATGCGCCCTTTGCGCGGCGCAGGCCTGTTTATTTTCGATGCCAAGCTGGTTTTCAAATTGGTGGATAACTTCTTCGGCGGAGATGGCCGGCACGCAAAGATTGAAGGGCGAGAATTTACACCGACAGAAAATCGTGTTGTACAGATGGTCTTGCAGCAGGTTTTTGTCGACATGAAAGAAGCATGGAATGCCGTGTTCAAAGTCGACTTCGAGTACATAAACTCTGAGGTAAACCCTGCGATGGCGAACATCGTCAGCCCGAGTGAGGTGGTTGTTATCAGCACATTTCATATTGAGCTAGACGGTGGTGGCGGTGATCTGCATTTGGCACTTCCATACTCGATGATCGAGCCGATGCGTGAGTTGCTTGATGCGGGTGTACAGAGTGATGTGGACGAAATTGACGAGCGTTGGGTGAATACGATTCGCGAAGATCTGCTTGACGCAGAGGTGCCCGTGAACGCGACACTGCTGGAAAACAAAATCAGTCTTAGAAAAGTTTCAGGCCTAAAAGAGGGGGATATCATCCCCGTTGATATGCCTGAATTCGCGCTGGTTACCGCGAACAAGGTGCCGATGTTTCGTGCCCAACTTGGGCAGAAAAACGGTTCGCTCGCGTTAATGATTAAGGAAAAACTGGATCGGGCCGTCGTGGCCTCAAACTTGGTGGATGACCATGAGTGATAACGAAACCCCAAACGAAGGGCAAAGCGAAGACGAAAAGCTAGCTTCCGAGTGGGAAGCCGCGATGGAAGAGTCTGGAGACTCTGGTGAAGCGGAAGACGAGTGGGCGGCCGCAATGGCCGAAGCTGAAGCGCTTGGTGGCGAGGCTGAGTCAGAGGAAAGTGATATTCAAGCGGCGCCATTGGAAAGCTTCACCGAAGGCGTTCAGCAAGCTGCAGCAGGAATTGCGACAGGGGGCGGAGCAACGCCGGATTTAGATGTCATTCTTGATATTCCAGTCACTATTTCTATGGAGGTTGGTAGTACACATATTCCGATCAGAAACCTTCTTCAGCTCAATCAGGGTTCGGTCGTGGAGCTAGATCGCCTCGCCGGTGAGCCCCTGGATGTTTTGGTTAATGGCACCTTGATCGCCCATGGCGAAGTTGTGATGGTGAACGATAAGTTCGGGATTCGTCTGACGGATGTGGTTAGTCCAACTGAACGTATTCGTCGCTTAGGTTAGGCGAAAACCTTTATGATGCGAATCGCTTTTATTGTGTTGCTTAGCCTGATTTGCATTTCGGCTAAAGCGAGCGACGATGGTATACAAGCGAGTGCAAGCTCGGTCTCCTCACTCGCCGCTGAGCCAGGTGCGCCTGAAGCGCCTGCTGCTGGGCCAGAAACGCCCAAGACAAACGCTTCTGAGCTTGAAGGTCCATCTGCTGAGGAGGCGAGCAGCGAAAAGGCTTCTTTTGCGCTTAAAAAAGTGAGTGTTTCTGAGGCGTCAAACTGGCCTTTTGTCTTGCTTACACTGCTCGCGATGATTATCTGTATTTTGCTGATCGCTTGGATTGTAAAGCGGTTTTCTGGTTTGACCGGCTTGGGAGGGCGTGACCTGAAAATTGTGTCCGCGATCGCGGTTGGTTCAAGAGAGCGTGTCGCGGTGGTCGAAGTTAAGGGCGAGCAGTTTTTGATTGGCGCGACGCCGCATAATATTTCATTGTTGCATCATTTTTCGGAAGAAGAGCTCGAAGCTGCGGATGCAAAATCTGCTCTTGAGCACACTAAGTCGCCTAGCGCGTTTGCTGACAAATTGCAGAGTATTTTGAAACAATCCCCAGCTGCCGATTCAGAGATTAAGTGATGATGCGGTTGCTCTTCGTATTTTTATCACTCGTCGTTTTACCTTCTTTCGGTTTTGCTGTTGAGACGGGGATACCTGCTGTTCAGCTCGTCACTAATGAGGATGGTTCGCAGTCATACTCCATCACCTTGCAAGTATTAGCGTTGATGACAGCGCTGACGTTTTTGCCAGCGATGATTATGATGATGACCTCTTTTACGCGGATTATTGTTGTATTTGCGATTCTTCGTCAGGCGCTTGGGTTACAGCAGACACCATCTAACCAAATTATTCTTGGCTTAAGTTTATTCCTGACCATTTTTATTATGTCCCCAGTGCTTGAGCGAGTGAATGCCGAAGCCATTCAGCCATATATGAATGAAGAGTTAGCGCCTCTTGATGCGGTGAAGCAGGCGAGTATTCCGTTTCGGCAGTTTATGTTGGCGCAGACGCGTGAAGATGATCTCGAATTATTTATGCGTATTTCTGGGCAGGTTGCGGACTCGCCAGAAGAGGTTTCTTTTTGGGTGTTGATGCCGGCATTTGTCACCAGTGAGTTAAAAACCGCGTTTCAAATCGGTTTTATTTTGTTCCTCCCGTTTTTGGTGATTGATATGGTTGTTGCAAGTATCCTCATGGCCATGGGTATGATGATGCTGTCACCCATCATTATCTCTCTACCGTTCAAAATTATGTTCTTCGTTTTGATCGATGGTTGGGCGCTTATTATGGGTACATTGGCTGCAAGCTTTGGTCTGTAGAGGAGAGTGCGATGACCCCTGATGTTGCAATTGATCTAGTCAGTGAAGCGCTCTATCTGATCGTTCTTCTCGTTGCTCTTGTTCTGACGCCAGGTCTGCTGGTCGGCTTAGTGGTTAGTGTTTTTCAGGCAGCAACTCAGATTAACGAGCAAACCTTGAGCTTCTTGCCTCGTCTGTTGGTCACCTTAGTAGTGCTTATCTTGGCGGGGCCCTTCATTATGCAGAAGCTGATCGATTTCGCCGAGAAGCTGATTCATAACATTCCTATTTTGATAGGCTAATTGTGGTCTTTACTGATGCGCAAATCTCGGCCTGGGTCGCGGGTTGGCTTTGGCCTTTATTTCGTATCGCCAGTTTTTTTATGGTCATTCCGATCATCGGTACCCAGCTCGTTCCTATGCGGGTTCGAATTGGTTTCTCTTTCGCGGTTACTTTGCTTGTTGTGCCGTTATTGCCGCCCGTTCCTGCAGTCGATGCATTGGCCTTTACCTCCGTTTATATAACCTTGCAGCAGATCTTTATCGGCACACTAATGGGCTTGATGTTTGTTATGCTGATGCAGTTGTTTGTTGTTGCTGGACAAATGATCGCGATGCAAATGGGTTTGGGTTTTGCCTCAATGGTTGACCCAGCGAACGGTGTCAGCGTTGCAGTGCTTTCGCAGATATTCCTAGTTGGCGTTACCTTGATTTTTCTCGCCATGAACGGGCATCTCGTAATGATCGAGGTGGTTGTAGAAAGCTTCAAGGCATGGCCGATCTCAGATCAGATCATTGGGCCAAACAGTGTTTCCCGTGAAGATTTATGGGGTTTTTTAATGCGAATTAATTGGTTGTTTGCATCCGCGTTGGTGATGTCGCTTCCAGCCATTACAGCGGTGCTCATCATCAACCTTTCCTTCGGAATTATGACTAGAGCCGCGCCGCAGATGAACGTTTTTTCTCTAGGCTTCCCGATTGGTATGTTGTTCGGGCTTTTTATTGTTTGGGTCAGCATCAGTGGGCTTCTGCCACAGTTTGATGACTTCAGTAGAAATACCTTCCTTTTCCTTCGAGATATGCAGGGCTTGTAGCATGGCAGAAGAAGGCAACGACAGTAGTCAGGAAAAAACCGAGGAGCCCACCCCCAGGCGCATTGAAAAGGCCAAGGAGGAGGGCCAGGTTGCGCGATCCAAAGAATTGAATACCGCTTTGCTGTTAATCGCTGGAACGGGCGGCTTGCTGATCTTTGGCGCGCAGATCGGTGAGGCAATGATTGAGGTCATGAGGCATAGCTTCGACTTATCTCGTGATGTCATTTTTGATGAAAACCAAATGGCCTTGCATCTGATGGATGCCGCGGGTGAGGCCATGACCGCTTTAATGCCGCTAATGATACTGCTTTTTCTTGCTGCGATTGCTGGCTCAGTCGCCCTTGGTGGTTGGTTGATATCGGGGAAAGCCATTGCCCCAAAGTTTAGTCGAATGAGTCCAATTAAAGGTCTCGGGCGGATGTTTTCCTTGAAGGCGTTGGTTGAACTGGCGAAGGCTGCCGCCAAGGTGAGTGTTGTTCTCTTTTTTGCGGTTGTATTGTTGCGATTCCAGACGGAGGAGTTACTCGGTATTGCCAATCAGGCCACAATTCCTGCCATGGTTCATGCCGCTGACATTTTGGGTTGGACGTTTTTCTTTTTAGCTTGCACGATGATTATTATCGCCGCAGTGGACGTTCCGTTTCAGATTTACGAGCACACCAAAAATCTGAAGATGACCAAGCAAGAAATCAAAGATGAGTATAAAGACACGGAAGGTAAGCCGGAAGTAAAAGGCAAGGTGCGACAGCTTCAGCGTGAAATTTCGCAACGGCGCATGATGCAGGATGTGCCTGAAGCCGATGTGGTGATAACCAACCCTGAGCATTATTCAGTTGCACTGCGCTATAAGCCAGAGCGAGATGATGCGCCGCTCGTGCTCGCCAAAGGTGTGGATGAGGTCGCTATGAAGATTCGGGGGATTGCTCGTGAGCATGACATCGAACTCGTCGCAGCGCCGCCGCTTGCCCGTTCTATTTACTACAACGCAAAGATTGGTGACGAAGTGCCGTCAGGTCTCTATGTAGCGGTTGCTCAAGTTCTTGCTTACGTATTCCAACTAAAACAATTCCGCAGACGTGCTCGCTCGAAGCCCGATATGCCTGACTTTCCGGTTCCTGACGATCTGCAGCACGATTAATTCTGTGATGCTTTATTGGCGCAGTAAAATAATTCTTCTACCCGTTAAAACTGGGTCGCTTTTTGCAAAGACCATCTAACTGAGACATATGTGACGAAAACTCGTCGCTATCGTTGTTGTCACTTCATTAGAGTTGTTAGGGTTTATGCAAGCGAGCGTTGGATTAAATCAGTTAAAAATGCTGCAAAGCCACATGGCGATCCCGATATTGCTGATCGCGATGTTGGGTATGATGACGTTGCCGGTTCCGCCGTTTCTGCTTGATCTATTATTTACCTTCAATATTGCATTGTCTCTGGTCGTATTGCTGGTATGTGTTTATGCACTCCGTCCCATGGAGTTCGCGATTTTTCCAACGGTCCTTCTTGTCGCGACCTTACTTCGCCTTGCGCTCAATGTGGCGTCGACGCGTGTTGTCCTGTTAGAAGGGCACGAGGGAGGCGATGCCGCCGGTAAAGTAATTGAGGCCTTTGGTGAGGTGGTCATCGGGGGGAACTATGCGGTTGGTCTAGTGGTCTTTGCGATCTTGATGATCATCAACTTCGTGGTTGTGACGAAAGGTGCAGGGCGCGTCTCAGAAGTCAGCGCGCGCTTTACGCTTGATGCGATGCCCGGTAAGCAAATGGCCATCGATGCAGATTTGAACGCGGGCATTATCAACCAGGAAGACGCAAAAGCAAGGCGTGAAGAAGTCGCGACAGAGGCCGATTTTTATGGCGCGATGGATGGTGCATCTAAATTTGTTCGTGGTGATGCGATAGCAGGATTGCTGATACTCGCGATTAACCTGATTGGTGGCTTGAGTATCGGAATGCTCCAGCATGAGCTCGACTTCAATGATGCAATGCAAAAATACTCGTTACTGACCATCGGTGATGGTCTAGTCGCTCAAATACCGTCACTGCTGCTTTCTACTGCTGCGGCCATTATGGTGACGCGAGTCAGTACAACTCAAGACATGTCATCACAGGTCCTTGATCAAATGTTTCTCGCGCCTAAAGCGCTTTATATTGCTGCGGGCATTCTTGGCATTATGGGTATTGTCCCGGGCATGCCGCACTTCGCGTTTCTTACTTTAGCCGCCATCGTCGGTGGTATCGGCTGGTATCGAGATAAAAAACTGAATGAGCCCAGTGTTGAAGACTATGACGGCCCTGTGCCAAATAAGGGTGGTGCTCAGATAAAGCCTGGTGGTGGGCCTGCAGAGCTGCCCCCCGGTGAAAGCGCACAGGACGTTGGCGACCAACCGCAGCGCGAGCTTGGTTGGGATGATGTAATGAGTGTCGACATTGTTGGCCTTGAAGTTGGATATCGGTTAATTCCAATGGTCGATAAATCGCAGGGTGGGCAGCTTCTGGGCCGAATAAAGGGGGTACGCAAAAAGCTCTCGCAAGAGCTTGGATTCCTTATGCCATCTGTTCACATTCGTGATTCGATGGTGCTGATGCCTAATGCGTATCGAATTACCTTAATGGGCGTTAGCCTCGCCGAGGCGGAGATTCATCCAGATCGGGAGTTGGCAATTAATCCTGGTCAGGTTTTTGGTGAAATAGAGGGTATTGCCGGGATCGATCCTGCGTTTGGTATGGAGGCGGTATGGATCGAGCCTGATAAGAAAGATCAGGCGCAGGCTTTGGGATATACAGTTGTGGATGCGAGTACCGTTGTTGCCACGCACATGAATCAGTTGCTTCAGAAGCATGCCTACGAATTGATCGGGCACGAAGAGGTTCAGCAGTGGCTTGACCAGCTAGGGAAGCAGGCGCCTAAGCTAGCCGAAGAACTCGTCCCCAATACCTTGAGTGTTAGTAGTCTGCTTAAAGTCTTGCAGAATCTTTTGCAAGAGGATGTGCCGATTAAAGATATGCGGTCTATTGCGGAAGCGCTGATAAGTCGCGCTCCAAAGGGTGCCGAGCCAGATCAGCTTACGGAGGCATGTCGTCAGGGTCTGAAGCGGCTTATCGTTCAAACCTTAATTGAGAATGCCGCTGAGATCCCGGTTATTACGCTAGAGCCCGAGCTGGAACAGCTATTGCTTAAGTCAGTGCAGCAAGCGCAGAAAACTGGCGCGCCGGATGAGTTAGGAATGGTGCTAGAGCCGGGGATTGTAGAGAATTTGCAGCGATCTTTGAGTGATGCAGTACAGCGACAGGAAATGCTAGGTAACCCAGCAATACTGCTGGTTTCCGCTCCGGTCAGACTCGCGATGGCGAAGTTCTCGCGCTTTGTAAACGACAGTGTTCGGGTTCTCTCATACCAAGAAATTCCGGATAACAAACAAATAAATATTGTCGCGACCGTAGGTCAATAAATTGACGAGCTGGGTAAAGAACTATGAAAGTTAAGCGTTATTTCTCTCATTCTATGCAGGATGCTTTACGTCAGATCCGCGAAGATCTTGGTCCGGATGCCGTTATCCTCTCCAACTCCAAGCAAAATGGCGGTGTCGAGATTTTGGCAACTGCGGAATATGATGAGGAGCAGTTCGATCCATCAAGTGAGCAGAGAGCTGCCCAGTCTCGGTCAGATCACCGCGTCGCTGAGCGTGAAAGTGCTCGATTCAATGCAGTGAGTCCATCCGAATTGGCGCGCCAACGTGCAGAGAAAAGTATCAAGCTTCAAGAAGAGCTAGAGCGAAGCCGCGACAAAATCACTTCTGTTAAGAACAAGCGCGAACAAACGCAGATCTCTGCGCGAAAAGAGCGAGTAAGTGAGCGTCCTGCTTTTCAAAATCCGGCGCAGCAATCAGGCTTTGCGGGCCGAGCTTCATCTCGTGATGACACGACTCAATCCCAGCATGATGATGCCATTGTCATTATGCAGCAGGAGTTGAAAGAGCTTCGTCATTTAATTTCCAAACAGTCTCAGCGCAATGAAGAGGCGCGTGCGCAGGTTAATGTTAACCCTGCAAACACGATGTTGACCGAACGGCTCGAGAGTATAGGAATTCAAAATCCCATTAGAGAGCAGTTGGGTGAGAGGCTTTCAGCCGAACACGACTTTGATACAGCTTGGGCGAAAGTGCGAAAGCAGCTGCACTCTGCGATACAAACCGAGTATAGCGAGATCATCGATATGGGAGGGGTCGTTTCTCTTGTTGGTCCAACGGGAAGTGGCAAAACGATGACCGTCGGTAAGTTGGCGGCGCGTTATGTCATGCGGCATGGCGCAGAGAGCTTGGCTCTGGTGACCACAGATCGTTATCGTATTGCAGCGCATGAGCAGTTGAAGGTGTTTGGACGTATTCTGAATGTGCCAGTGCATGTAGTGGATGAGGAGAACTGCCTCGACGATATTCTAGACAGGTGTTCTGATCGCAAACTCGTTCTGGTTGATACGGCAGGGCTGATGCAGAGCGACCGTTCATGGAATGAGCAATTGAAAGAGTTGAAGATGTCTGCACACAGGATTCAAAACTATCTTGTTATGCCGGCAACGGGTCAGTATGCCGTCATGAAGGCGAACTATAAGCATTACAAAATGGTGGGTCTTGCCGGTACGATTTTAACCAAGCTCGATGAGGCTGTCAGTCTTGGCGAGGCCATCAGTTACCTCGTTGCGAGTAAGTTGTCCTGCGCATATGTGACTGACGGGCAGCGCGTTCCTGAAGATATTCATCTTGCTAACAAAGAAGACTTGTTGAATAAGGCGGAGGAGTTATTGAATAACTCCGAGCGATGGGTGACAATTCCTGATCACGACTCGGTGCAACAGAACACCGATTATGCATTATCCGATTTTGCCTAAACATCACTGGCGCATGAATAAGCCTATTGTTTTTTTATGCCTGGCGAACTTTGCTATTCGCTTCACTAAAGTTCGTGCTATGTTTTTGCATCTAAGAAGTAAAACAAAAGGATACGATTAAGTATGGCGAATTCTAGCCCTGTTCAAGTTATCGCTGTAACCGGCGGAAAGGGTGGTGTGGGTAAAAGCAACGTCTCGATCAACCTTTCTATTGCACTCGCTGAGTTAGGTCGACGAGTCATATTGCTAGATGCCGACTTGGGGCTTGCCAATATCGATGTCCTGCTTGGGATTACCGCTAAAGGCAACATCGCGGATGTTGTGTCTGGTGAGTTATCGCTTCGAGATATTCTTGTCGAAGGGCCGAAAGGCGTCAAAGTTGTTCCTGCTGCTTCTGGCACCCAGAAAATGGTTGCGCTAAACCACATGGAGCATGCGGGGCTGATCAATGCGTTCAGCGAACTCTCTCAAGATCTTGATGTTTTGATTATTGATACTGCTGCAGGAATATCTGACGGCGTTGTTTCGTTTGTTCGCGCAGCACAAGAGGTGCTCGTTGTGGTGACGGATGAGCCTACATCCATAACTGACGCTTACGCACTTATTAAATTGCTTAATCGCGACTATGATATGTACCGCTTTAGAGTGCTGGCCAATATGGTCCGCTCTCCAGAAGAGGGGCGACATTTGTTTTCGAAGCTAACGACCGTTACAGAGCGTTTTCTAGATGTTGCTCTACAGTACGTAGGAAGCGTTCCATTTGACGAGAATGTCAAGAAAGCGGTGCAGCGTCAGCGCCCTGTTCTTGAAGCGTATCCTAGAGCAAAGGCGTCCATTGCTTTTAAGCAGCTTGCGCAAAAAGCCGATTCATGGCCTTTGCCTAGTACTCCAAGAGGGCATTTGGAGTTTTTTGTAGAGCGTTTGGTGCAGGCTTAAGTTACTCCAAACACTTACGATCACCTTTATTCGGAAACCGGGATGGTAATAGGGACGCTGTCTCGGTTTTTTATTGTTAATTTAGATGTATAACGAAAACGAAACGCAATACGCAGAAGAGTTAATCGTTACGCATGCGCCTCTGGTTAAGCGCATTGCGCATCACCTCATGGCTCGCTTGCCTGAAAGCGTTCAGGTGGACGACCTAATTCAGGCCGGAATGATTGGCTTGCTCGAAGCGGCGGGGAAGTTCGAGTCAGGCCATGGCGCGACTTTCGAAACCTACGCGGGCATTCGTATTCGCGGTTCGATGATGGATGAGGTGCGCAAAGGTGACTGGGTGCCACGTTCGGTCCACAGGAATGCGCGACGAATCGCGGAAGCCATTCGGAAGGTTGAAGTTCGCACAGGTGGTGATGCGAGCGATGAAGATGTCGCCGCAGAGCTTGAAATGACATTAGATGAATACTTCACCTGTCTCAAAGATAGCAACGCTGGCAAGCTTTTCTCGCTGGATGAGTTAGCAGAAAACACAGAGGGAAGTGGCCACGAGTTTGAAAGTTCAGCTGTGAATGATCGACCAAGTGAAGCCGTTAGCGTGCATGCGTTTAAGCATGCGCTTGCTGGTGAAATCGAGGGGTTGCCAGAGCGTGAGAAGCTTGTTTTGTCACTTTATTATGAAGAAGAGATGAATCTTAAGGAAATTGGACTAATACTAGATGTCAGCGAGTCACGTGTTAGCCAGATTCACTCTCAGGCAACGATGCGTTTAAAGTCCCGTATGCATGAGTGGGTCGAATAAAACTCTGATTTTAATTAAATGCGATAAAGCTATTGATTTGGCAGTAAAAAAACTGGCTAGACTGATAACAAAGGCTAGACTTCAGGGTAGGGTTTGAAGCGCTAATATGAGGTTTCGACAGCATTGGAGGTCGACTTGAATAAAGATATGAAAATCCTTGTGGTAGATGACTTTTCTACGATGAGGCGAATAATTAAAAACCTACTGAGAGATTTGGGGTTTACTAATACCGATGAAGCAGATGATGGCAATACTGCGTTGCCCATGCTTAAAACCGGTAAGTATGACTTTTTAGTGACGGACTGGAACATGCCTGGTATGACGGGCATTGAATTGCTCAAGACAGTTCGGGCTGATGATGACCTTAAAACACTCCCAGTTCTCATGGTGACGGCTGAAGCAAAACGCGATCAGATTGTTGCTGCCGCGCAAGCAGGCGTAAATGGTTATGTTGTAAAACCATTCACCGCTGCCGTGCTTAAAGAGAAAATCGAAAAGATTTTTGAGCGTATCGACGCCTAAAAGAGTGCTTATGACTGAACAAACTTCTACCTCAGGAGAGTCGAGCAATATTGAAGATGTCGATGGTTTTGAACTTCTCCTAAAAGAACAGGCTAACAAACTGAAAGAGGCGGTAGACGGGGGAGATATATCTTCTGCGTTGGCTGTGATCTCCGATATTAATCAGACTCGCGATAAAACGCTCTACGTTGAAGTCGGCCGTTTAACGCGAAGCTTGTACGAGTCTATTCGCAACTTCCAGATCGATTGCGGTGATGCGCAAAGCCAGGAAGAACTCTCCAAAATTAATGATGCGTCGGATCGTCTAGCGTATGTGGTCGATATGACAAGCAACGCGGCCAACAAGACGATGGATCTTGTCGAAGACACAATGCCCTATGCATCGCACATGAATACAGAAGCTAAGCAGCTCAAGTCAGAGTGGGAAAAGCTTCGCCGAAAAGAGATGACACCAAGTGAGTTTCGTGACCTTTCCGGTCGGATGGATGGTTTTTTGGAACAGCTTACGAACGACTCCGATAAGGTGTATCAGAATCTTTCAGCTATCTTATTAGCACAGGATTTTCAGGATTTGACGGGCCAAGTAATTAATCGAGTTACAGGTTTGGTTAAAGAAGTTGAAGAAAACCTCGTTAACTTAGTAAGTATGGCAGGCAAAGTTGACACCATCACCGGTACTGTCCACGACATTGAATCTGTCGGGACAAACATGGATGGCGAAGGCCCGCAGATGAATAAAGAAGAGCGTGCAGATGTTGTTAGCGGTCAGGATGATGTAGACGATTTATTGTCGAGCTTGGGTTTCTAGAAATAAATTGAGGGGTTAGTGAATGAGCTTTGAGGCAGATGAGGAGATCTTACAAGACTTCTTGGTAGAGTCAGGTGAGATTCTTGAACAGCTATCTGAGCAACTGGTATCGCTTGAGCAAAACCCTGAAGACAAAGACCTTTTAAATGCGATCTTCCGCGGTTTCCATACCGTAAAGGGCGGTGCTGGATTTTTGCAGCTAGAAGCGCTTGTTGGTTGTTGTCACATTGCGGAGAACGTTTTCGATGTTCTTCGAAATGGAAAGCGTGTAGCGGATGCCGAATTAATGGATGTGGTGCTGCGTGCTTTGGACACGGTAAATGTCATGTTCGATGAGGTACGCTCAGGACAAGAGCCAACGCCTGCGGAACCTGAACTTCTGGAAGACTTAGAGCGTTTCGCTACTGAACAAGGTAGTGAGCCTGAGCCAGCTGCTGCAGAAGAGCCTCCAGCTGAAGACGAACCAGCAACCCCTCAGCCAGATCCTCAGGAACTCGTTAATCAAATTGCGTCGGCAGACGGCGACATCACAGACGATGAGTTTGAGATGCTCCTAGACGCGCTTGATGGCCCCAGTGGCGCAGCTGCAGCACAAGGGGCGTCTGACAAGATCGAGTCGTCTGCGCCTGCTGCGAGTGATATTTCGCAAGATGAATTCTCTAGTCTTATCGATGAGCTTCATGAGCATCAGGTGCCTTCTGATAAAACGTCAGAAGCAGCTTCAGATTCTGCTCCCAAACAAGAAGCGACTTCAAACGGCGAAAGTTCTGATGAAATTACCGATGATGAATTCGAAAAGCTGCTTGATGAATTGCATGGCGAAGGGCAATTTGACCCAGCCAAGGCGGATGATTCGGCCGCGGCTGATGCTTCAACTGCATCCCCTTCAAGCGCAGCTGGCGGTTCAAATAGTGAGCTGATCACTGATGATGAGTTCGAAAAGTTGCTTGATGATCTTCATGGCTCCGGGAAGGGGCCGGCGACTGACGGAGCTGCAGCGGCGAAGGTTGAGGCTCCGGCCCCTGCCAGCGCAAAGTCCGAACCAGAAACAGCAAAGCCTACTCCGCCACCGGCGAAGCCGAAGGCGCCTGCAGCGGCCTCTAAACCTGCGCCACCGGCTAAAACTGCTGCTGATAAGCCAAAAGCTCCTGCGCCACGCAATGAAGGTTTAACGACTGAGACCACTGTTCGGGTCGACACAAGTCGTCTAGACGAAATTATGAATATGGTTGGCGAACTTGTTCTTGTGCGAAATCGGCTCAAGCGCTTAGGCGATGACAGCACGGACGAGGCTCTGCAGAAGGCCGTCTCTAATCTTGATGTGGTGACTGGAGATCTGCAATCGGCTGTTATGAAGACAAGAATGCAGCCAATTAAGAAAGTATTTGGTCGTTTTCCTCGCGTTGTCCGTGACTTGGCTCGTAACCTTCGTAAAGAAGTTAATCTCGTCTTGCAGGGTGAGGATACTGACCTTGATAAAAACCTTGTTGAAGCGCTATCGGACCCACTTGTCCACTTAGTTCGCAACGCTGTTGATCACGGGATTGAAATGCCTGATGTGCGAGAGAGCAATGGCAAACCTCGTTTGGGTGAAGTGTTGTTATCTGCCGAACAGGAAGGTGATCATATTTTGCTCTCCATTCGCGATGATGGCGCGGGGATGGATCCAAATGTGTTGCGTAGAAAAGCTGTGGAGAAAGGCGTATATGATCAGGATGCCGCGGATCGTCTATCCGATAACGAATGTTATAACCTGATTTTTGCTCCGGGCTTTTCGACCAAAGAAGAGATATCCGATGTATCAGGTCGTGGTGTTGGTATGGACGTCGTTAAAACCAAAATCACGCAGCTAAACGGCAGTGTCAATATTGATTCAGAGCTTGGTAAGGGAAGTTGCCTGACGATTAAAGTTCCTCTAACCCTTGCGATTATGCCTACCTTAATGGTGAAGCTCGAGCAGCAGGCGTTTGCTTTCCCTCTGGTCAGTGTTGTGGAAATCTTCCATCTTGATCTGACGAAGACAAATATTGTTGACGGGCAGGAATGTGTTGTTGTCCGCGATAACGTTTACCCCTTGTTCTATATCAAGCGTTGGTTAGTCAATCAGTCAGGTGAGACCGACCCGCAATCTGCGCATGTTGTCATTGTTGCTGTTGGAACGAAGAAGGTTGGTTTTATTGTTGATCAGCTTGTTGGTCAGGAAGAGGTTGTAATCAAGCCTTTGGGTGGCATGTTGCACGGTACACCCGGCATGGCTGGTGCAACCATCACAGGCGACGGCCGCATTGCTCTCATTCTTGATATACCCAGTTTGCTAACGCGTTACGCTTAGTTCTTAATTAATCAGGGATGCATGGTTTTCATGGCTGTAAAAGTTCTCATTGTTGATGATTCTGCTTTTTTTAGGAAACGATTAAGCGAGATTCTACAAAAAGCTGACTCGATTGAGGTTGCTGGTACTGCCAGCAATGGCAAAGAAGCTTTGCAGCAGGCGAAAGCGCTGAACCCTGATGTCATAACAATGGATTACGAGATGCCAGTGATGGATGGGATCACCGCCATTCGCCACATTATGAAAGAGGCTCCTTGTCCTATTCTGATGTTTTCTTCCCTTACGCATGAGGGGGCTCGTGTGACACTTGACGCCTTAGATGCCGGGGCTGTGGACTTCCTACCGAAAAACTTCGAAGACATCGCGCGTGATGCGACGAAGATGCAAGATGTGCTGACGAATCGTATTCTTTCTATCGCCCGAAAGAATCGACTTGCTCCCAGATCTAGTCCGAATACTTCGCCCAGAACGACTGCTTCATCGGTGCAGAGCGGTGATTCACTCACCACGAGAGAACGCCTGCAGAAGTTGGCAAATGGTGGTTTAAGCCGTTCTTCGTCCAATAATTCAGCTTCACCAAGATCGGCCAGTTCAGGCAGCTC
>NZ_LWFU01000380.1:0-8498 GCF_001635135.1 Oleiphilus sp. HI0080 | reverse complement strand
AAGCTTTTACGTATGAGCTTTACCAAATACTCGGCATATTCATCCCTCTGATCGTGACCAATTGTGCCATTCTTGGGAGAGCCGATGCTTACGCGAGTAAAACTAATCCGTTATTCGCCGGTGTTGATGGCTTCATGATGGGGCTTGGGTTCCTTATCGTGCTAGTGATTCTTGGCGGTGCTCGAGAGGCGATTGGCCAAGGTACACTTTTCTCCAACATGCATCTCATTTTCGGCGAAGCAGCGCGTGGCTGGGAGATAATTCTAGCGACGGATTACAGTAACTTTCTGTTTGCAATTCTGCCGCCTGGGGCATTCGTCGGCATGGGTTTAATCATTGCAATCAAAAATGTGATTGACGCGAAAATCGCGCAACGCAAAGCACAGCAAAACCAGACAAGTGCTGGCTCCAAGCGGGTTAGGGTAACAGGTCATATCTCCTAGGTTATTAGCAGCAAATTTGAGCATTTCAGAAATCTTGTACTAGACTCACTCCAGAATTCGGGATCGAATATGGACTGTTTATGAGTGCCCAAAAAATCGTTGTTTTTCATGCACCAGGAAAAACGCCCTCAAGCTATGACCATAACATCGGTCAATTAGAGGGTGCCGTGCACTTTGATTTGCCTGTTGGTACGAAGGACTTCGCTTCAAACGACCACGTTGCCAAGAGCATAGAGCATCTTCCGCATGCCATACTGTTCGACATTATTGAGGGGGTCGATTATCACTCTCTCGTCTCCTATCTGGATGGCCAGTTAAAAGATTCACGACCGACGATGCTCGGCATGGTCGACAACGCATTAGAAGGCAAGCCTTGTAATGTACTCACAAAACTCCCACTAGATAGCTACCTTGGAACAGACTGGGACAAAGAACGCATTCAGCACAAGTTACAAACCTTCATTCAACACAAACAGCATAATGAAGATCTCCAAGAACAGCTCAAATCGACGACAGACACAGCGTTGACTGCGATGCGGGCCGCTTCTGAAATTGGCCTATTGATGCAGTTGGTCGAGTGGCTGCAGGAATCATCGAGTACCGATGATGTCGCCAATGCGTTATTTCGTCTTTGCGGCAGCATGGAGTTAACAGCCTATTCTTTAATCGTGGATAACACGCGACGAACCTATTTCCCACACGATGCCGTGCACGAGGCCGCGAAAAAAATCATGGATGAAGCGCTGACGAGTGATATTCGAGTGCTATCAAGAAATCGCATATTGGTGTTTCGGTTGGATTACTTGGTTTTATTGGTTACCAATGCCCCTTGGGAGGATCAGGAAAAATATGGCCGATTGCGTGACATCTTACTTCAAGGTGCCGCGCTTGCCGAAGCCAAAGCACGAACGATCACCGTCAACAATCTAATCAATAGCCAGCATACGCAAGTCACCTCGATCATGGACATGATCAAATCGGTGTCCGCCGAAACGCAAATGTACGCCCGCGACATTATGAAAAACCTGTCCGATGAGCTGCATATCGCAGCTATGACTCTCGACCTGACGGAAGAACAAGAAGCAAAGCTTTTAGAGCTATCGAGTGACGCGTTCGAGTCAATGGAAGTGCTTTATCAAAACAGCGATGCTTTGGAACATCACTTCCACAGTCTCATCAGCTCTATCACAGCCGTAGAAGCACTAACTAAGAACGAGGTGAAAAAAACAGAACCAGAACTAGAAAGTAACGACGACGTCGAACTCTTCTAATAAGCTACCCGAAATCTACTCAATTTCGCATCGACAAGCAGCAATTTGAACATTGCATGACAACCCTGTCACGTTCGTCCCAAAACCGGCTTGATCACTCCACATACTGTTTGTAGGATAGCCCGCTGTACGTTTGCCGTTTCACTATTACGGCATTTAGGTGAACCAGAGGTCTTCAATGAAGAAGTGGATTGTGGGAAGTGTGGTTGCGCTATCCGTGCTGACAAGCGGATGCTCGTCTTTTCAAAAGGAACGCGACCTCGAACTATATCTAGTAGGTGCGGGATTAACCTATGCGGTTGGTAAGCATCTTTGTCGAACCAGTGATCATGAGGAAAAGTGTGGCGTTGGCGCAGCGGCCGCTTTCGTTATTTGGTATTAGTCATCTTGTTCCGGCTGAGAAGCCCATTCTTTTAGCCGAGAATTTTCCCGTAAGTGCGCTGCTAAAACATCCGCCCAATACGTCAGAGCCGCTTCATACTGGCCAGTGCACTCCCGTCGATCAAATACTGGCGCTGCGGTTTCTTCCGAGTCATAAGCTTTCATGACACACAACACTTGCATTAATCGGTACTCGTCTGCCTCAAATTCAGTTTTGAATCTCTGAGACTGTATTGATGGTGCAGCACGGTCAATCAATAAGAACTCTTCTGCGGCATCGAGCAAATAAGGCTGATCAACCACTGAACTTTCAAGAAGCATGACAGTCACCAATGCATCGATACGCTCTGCATCCCAGCCCACAATCTTTAATTCCAAATCAATGACCACTCCCCGAATAAGCTCACTCATCAAATAAAACTGCAAAGCCGCAGAGAGTATTGACTGCTGAACACCTTCTTGCTGAGGAAATCGCGCCTTCAGATCATCAAACGCACGATAGATATTCGAGAGGGGAACGACGACCAAACGGGCATCCGGATCATAGTAACCATATGGGCGTTCTGACACTTCTATGAACATCGCCTCTTGCAACGCAATCTCTTCAAAGACCAATTGTCGCAATGGCCGCTCAAAGTCGGCTCCCAAACGCTCAAACAGTTTTTCGTGATCGAGCGACATAGCTTGCTCGCTCCATCGAACAAGCGGCTCTTCTGCGACCGCCCCCTCTTGAGCAACCGTAACCTGCACAGTCCATAACAAGCCTGCTACGCCGCACAAAAGGCAGAGTACGATCTTTCTTGAGAGCTCATACACGCACAAATGCCCTCTACCCTTTCAATAGCCGTGCCGCATCCTTGGCAAAATAAGTCAAAATAGCATCGGCACCCGCTCGCTTGATACAAAGTAACGACTCAAGAATCACCTTGTCTTTGTCGAGCCAGCCGTTTTCAAACGCAGCGACGTGCATCGCATACTCACCACTGACCTGATAGACAAAAGTCGGTGCGCGTAATTCCGTTTTAACGCGCTGAACAATGTCTAAATAGGGCATGCCTGGTTTGACCATCACCATATCGGCGCCCTCTTGCAAATCCATTGCCGCTTCGTGAATCGCTTCATCGCTGTTTGCTGGATCCATCTGATACGACTTCTTATCAGCTTTACCGAGATTAGCGGCTGAACCGACGGCATCCCGAAAAGGGCCATAGTAAGCCGATGCATATTTCGCCGCATAGGAAAGAATCGCCGTTTCAGTAAAGCCTGCAACTTCAAGGCCCTGACGAATCGCCGAGATACGGCCATCCATCATGTCAGACGGCGCAACAATATCGGCACCAGCCTCAGCATGGGATAACGCCTGTTTTACCAATACGTCGACCGTAGCGTCATTCAGAACATACCCGTTTTTATCGATCAAACCATCCTGTCCATGGCTGGTAAACGGATCCAAGGCAACATCTGTAATCACCGCTAGTTCAGGAACCTCCGCTTTCAAGGCTCGCACCGCGCGTTGCGCCAATCCATCTGGATTGAATGCCTCTCGGGCATCATCTGACTTGGCTTCCAAAGGCGTGACCGGAAATAATGCAATAGCAGGGATACCTAGCTCGCGTAACTCCTTAGCTTCAGAGACGAGTAGATCAATACTCATTCTCTCGATCCCAGGCATTGAAGCCACATTTTCACGCACAGATTCACCCTCAATCACAAACATTGGGTAGATTAAATCGGCTGCATGCAAAGTATTCTCTGCCACCATTCGTCGCGTTGATTCTTGAAAACGCAGCCTGCGCAACCGTGTATTTGGAAATTGACGAGAAAGAGGGAAAACCAAAAAGACCTCCAGAGCCTATAAAAAGATTGTTGGATAAAGTTCGCGGAACTAAGATCCTAGCGTCTAGTCTTATAGTATGAATCATCCTCAATTAAAGAGCACCTTATGCCCCTTAAAAAGATACTGCTCGCGCTTGTTGTCATTACAGCAATCGCTGCTTTCTATGGCCTCGGTTTAGATCAGTACCTAAACTTAGAGAATTTCTTAGCACAACGTGATGCCATCCTTGAGTATCAAGCAGAGAATCCCTACCAATCGGCATTGTCATTTTTTGCCCTGTATATTGCGATAACTGCTTTTTCTTTACCTGCTGCAACACTCATCACCCTAGCAGCGGGGGCTATTTTTGGTCTATGGCAAGGCGTGCTTCTGGTTTCTTTCGCGAGCACGATTGGCGCCAGTCTTGCCTTTCTAATGGCACGCACCTTATTCAGAGACAGCGTGCAGGAGCGGTTCAAAAGCAGCTTCGAGAAAATAAACAGTGGCGTTGAGCGCGAGGGTGCATTTTATCTATTTGGACTTCGACTCGTTCCGATCTTCCCTTTTGTTGCCGTTAACCTGTTGATGGGTTTGACCAATATTCGCTTAAGCCAATATTTTTGGGTAAGCCAACTAGGCATGCTTCCTGGAACAATTGTCTATGTAAATGCCGGAACACAACTCGCAGAGCTAGATTCTCTAGCCGGTATCGCATCACCTGCAATGCTATTGTCATTTGCAGCACTCGGCATCTTCCCGATTATCGCAAAACGCGCACTGGAACGACTCAAAGCGCGGCGAGTCTACAAGGGATACTCCAAGCCGAAACAGTTCGATTCAAATCTAGTCGTGATCGGCGCAGGCTCCGCAGGTCTAGTGAGTGCTTATATTGCTGCGGCCACTAAAGCAAAGGTGGATCTCATCGAGCGCCACAAAATGGGTGGCGACTGCCTCAATACAGGTTGCGTGCCTAGCAAAGCGCTGATTCGATCCGCTAAAATCAAACATTACGCCGACACAGCCGCGCAATATGGTGTACAAATCGACAATGCTTCAGTTGACTTTCAGCAAGTAATGGAGCGAATCCAAGACGTCATTCAAAAGATTGAGCCTCACGATTCGGTTGAGCGATATACGGGTCTCGGTGTTAATTGTATTCAGGGTAGCGCCCAGATCATTGACCCATGGCATGTCAAAGTGGATGGCAAGACCATTGCGGCGAAAAATATCATCATTGCAACCGGCGCAAGGCCGGCCATGCCCGAGATATTGGGCCTTAACTCAGATCTTGCTTATAACTCCGATACCATCTGGAATTTACGCCAACCACCCAAAGCAATGATTGTAGGAGAGGGGCCTATAGGGTGCGAGCTTGCGCAAAGCTTTCATCGGCTTGGTATCAACGTCACACTCGTCGGCCGAAATGACACGGTACTGCCGCGCGAAGACAGTGATATGGCGAGCCTAGTACAAAGCAAGATGCTGAGTGAAGGTATGAAATTGGAAATGGGCTTTGATGCCGTCGAGGCGAAGCCCCATCCCGAGGACCCAAGCAAACAACTTCTGGTGGCGAAATCGAAAAGTGAGCAAGTCATTGAACTGGAATTCGACTGTATATTATTTGCCGTAGGCCGGATTGCGAATACCAAAGGATTCGGGCTGGAGAACCTAGGCATCGAGAACAACGACAGAGGTACGCTGCAAGTCAATGAGTATCTGCAGACGAAGTTCCCTAACATATACGCCTGCGGTGACGTTGCTGGCCCGTACCAACTTACACACGCGGCTTCACATCAAGCCTGGTATGCGTCGGTCAACGCACTATTCGGCGGCCTTAAACGCTTTAAGGCGGACTATCGAGTCATCCCTTGGGCAACGTTTACCGATCCCGAAATTGCGCGAGTAGGCTTGAGTGAATTTGAAGCTCAAGAAGCAGGGATTGCATATGAAGTACACCGCTACGGCATTGACGATCTCGACCGCGCAATCGCAGACAACGTCGCTTATGGACAGATTAAAGTTCTAACGGTTCCAGGCAAGGATAAAGTGCTCGGCGCTTGCATCGTTGGGCACCATGCCGGTGATCTAATTACGGAATTTGTGACCGGTATGAAGCATGGCCTTGGGCTAAATAAATTGCTAGGCACCATTCATATCTACCCCACGTTAGCAGAGGCAAATAAATATCTGGCAGGGGAGTGGAAGCGCGCGAATGTGAGTGATCGAACGATGTCGTTGCTAGCCCGCTTCCATAAGTGGACTCGCAGCTAGCATGCGTATCTAGGTAATCTTGTAGATTTTAAATTAGCCAAGGACTGGCAACAATCCACCGAATGCAATGCCACCAGACATAATGAAGCAGCAAGCGCCAAATGCCTGTGATAAGCGCACGCGGGCTGCTTGTTTCTTGTCATGAAGCGTTCGGCACCAATGCTTGAACGCTGTCGGCTCTTTCAACCAATAACGCGCACTACCACCATCAACATCAAGCGTTTGCAAAGCAATGTTCTGATCCTGATCTCGCTTAAATCGGACGATCACGAATAAACAGGTCGCAACAACAAAAGAAGCAACAATAATATGCAAAGGACCAATGCCTGAATCAGGTACCAGTGCAGACAAAAACAAGCCGCCAATCAAGATTGCCAACATAGCACTCAACAAAAGAAATGTTCGACAGTTGCGCAATTCAGTGCGTCGAGATTTAGAGACGTGCAGTTTAATTTTATCACCGATGTGGAATCGATTTGCCGCCAGCTCATCAATGCACGTAAACACAATAGGGCCTTGTTCAGTTTTATATTCTAAAACGGGATAGTAACCACTTTTGGTCCCAGAACGAGCATTAGAAGGGAGAAACACGTGTTGGATAGATTTAACGGAAGCATTGACCTGATGCGTGCTTTTCAAAAAGCGTACATAGTCTCGCGTTAACAACAGGCCCGCGACAGCCATCGTACTTGCCATGGCAATATTGTAAAACTCAACCAGCATTCACTACTCACTACAATCAAAGAAGGTACAGCTCATTGAGACTTTTTAGTCTTTCTTATTTGAGCGCAATTTGTCTTTTGCTTTGTTAATACTACGTGTAGCTATTTAACTTTGTCGGCTTAGCTCACAGACGAAACGAGACCCAAGTCCCATTTCGAGTTTGGGGATTATGCGTACAAAAGACAGGCAATGCAAGCACAAATAACCCTACGGTGCAGGGATAGCAGGCATAAAAAAAGCGCGTTAGGAGGCGCGCTTACATGGGTACTACTTTAACTTATTGCTGGTCTGAAAAAACGATACTTCGCGGTCTCGCCTAGATAGGCGTTGAACCATAAGTCATATTCGGCTTTTTAGGAGGATCAGCTCGGACGTTGTCAGCAATCTTACTTACATTACCACCACGCTGCAGAAATTCAGCGACGTCAGAATTCAATTGCTGGCGAACGTTATTACGAATTGTGACCGGAGACTCGCTAGAACAAACAGCGAGCGGCCCATTGGCTTGCTGAGACATAATGACACCTTCATTTTTACCCGCACGGTAAATATTTAGTTGCAATAAATGATCGCCACATCTTTGTACGGCGTTTCGTTTTATTAATTAAGCCCCTCGATCTTTAAAGTCAGAGTTTGGTAGCACTCTTAATAGACTTTCTGCCAAGTTAAGCTTACAACCTAAATATAAAGCACATTCTAGCTTTTGCAAGGTAAATGCTTGTTTTTAATGCTTTAACATTAATTCATATGTTGTCAGACGTAGTGAAATGTAACCCAACTATTGATTTTAAGTGGTTTTTCGTAGCACCCCGAGCAGAGCGCTGAAACTGAGCTAAGGTTAGTTTATAGCGCATGAGAAATGGCTACGCGCTAACACCTCTCCAATGCCATTTCTCAAATCCCTAGTTGTTATAAAACTATTCGGGCTTCCTTTTGGAAGCCCTTTTTTTTGCACTTATTCCGTTTAGTCTTTTAAAGACAGATGACTGATATCGGGTGTCACGGGCACCTTTTCTTCTTTTTTCTCGCCCAAATCACTACCTGCTGGCGCAACACTAAGATTGTCTTGCATGACAAGCTCAGGCATCACTACCTCCTCTTTATGATCCGCAAGATCTACACCCGCCGGTTCCACGCTCAAATCAACATTCGCTAATAGCGCATCCACTTTTTCACCAGCAACATTAAGCCGCTCTGCGCTCTCTGGATCAACCGCCTGAGCGCGCATTGACGGAGCGCTCGTTGATTTCGGCTCGGGTTCTGATTGCCATGATTCCGGTCGCGGAGCCGATGTAAATTGCGCTCTTGGAGGTTCTTGAGCTTTGGGTGCGTTATCCGCGGCTGTCTGTACAGAAGTATTTGACGCGGAATTTGATTCGAGCTTGCAGACCGCACCCCGGGCTTTCAGAGCCGCTAAATACTTCTCACCTGTCGCAGAATCGAGTTTGGATTTAAGTACGACTCGCTGACCAGCGAACATTTTCTCTATTTGGGCGGGGCTTGCTTTGAAAAGCTGCCCAAGTTTTATTTTGCAATCGTCCAGTTCGGCGCCTGGCGCGAGCTCTCCGTAAAAGGCTAGCTCGTACTCCTCTG
>NZ_LWFU01000379.1:0-10899 GCF_001635135.1 Oleiphilus sp. HI0080 | reverse complement strand
TGAATGGCTTTGAATGGTATGGCCTCGCATTTGCGAGCTATCTACTTACGACACTCATCGGCGTTGTTTGGGCAGGACAAGATACAGACCGTCGGGGCCCTTTGCGTATATTCCTTATCGGCTATGTCGCATTTGGCTTTGGTTTAGTGCTTGCTGGCTTTGCTCAATCCATGGAAGCATTGATGATCGGAAGAGCTTTACAAGGTCTTGGCGGCGGCATCTCTTGGACTGTCGCTTTCGCCACAATTAACCTAGCCTACGAGCCGCTGCAGCGACCAAAAATGATTGCGGTACTCGATGTGGCTTGGATTGTACCTTCGCTACTCGCCCCTATAATCGGTGGCTACTTTGTCGATCATCTAGATTGGCGCTGGATTTTTCTAAGCCAAATCCCGATTCTCCTAGTCGCTGCTGCTCTGCTCTACCCGAGACTTAAACGGCTCGACAAATCCGTAAACGAACAGCAAAGCCTACCATCAGTAAACAAAATACATTCGGCACTTTGGCTGGCGTCTCTTTGCGCTCTCATTCTGTATGTTAGCAACCAGGCATTGTCGTGGCAGTGGGTATTGCTCATCCCCGGCCTATGGCTTATGCGCAGGCCGTTTCTTGCTCTTATGCCAGACAACTTCTTTTCGCTTTCAAACATGCTGACCTTGGTGCTGGTTGTGCATGGAATTGTCTTTATTTGCTTCTACGGGTTAGAGATTTTTCTCCCGATTGCCACCACTAAGATCCATGATATGGATGCGGTCGATACAGGGATTTTAATTGGCGTTGGCGCCTGTACGTGGTGTCTCGCTTCCTTTTTGCAGGCGAAAATCAGTGCTAGGTTAAACGCATCGACATCGCTTGCTATAGGCTTTGGGATGTTTTTAATAGGTACGCTTCTTTTTATTGCCAGCAACCACTTCCCCGAAAATAGCGAGTTCAATGGACCCACGACGATGTCGCTTGCCATGCTGTATCTTGCGATGGCCGTTGCCGCTTTCGGCTCGGGTATGGCCTTCAACACCTGCGTCACTGCGGCCATGGCGAGCACGCAAAAAGGTACAGAAGGGGCTACGTCAACCTCACTGGGAATTATCAGCTCTCTCAGCATTGGCTTAATATCCGGTGTAGGGGGCGCTGTTTTAAACCTTGGTGAGCGACAAGCTCTCGCCACGTCCGTCACGCTGGATACAATCTGGGTGCTGACAGCGGTTTGCGCCCTCTCGGTTTGTTTTGTGTTTGTCCCTAAAATCCGTCGACTAGAGATCAATGCAAAGGCGCAGTAAATAGAGTAAGCACTGATCCATTCGCCCAACAAAACAGAAAAAACCACTATGAATGAAAAGACGCGCAATCAGCTAGAGCAAATAATGGGACTCGTTGCAGATCTAAAGCCAAGCAACTTACTCGTCATTTCTAGCAAACTCTACCCTCTTCTAAAAGCATCTAAGCCGGCTTGCACCCTCACATCTCTAGACCTAGAAGCAATGCCACTTGAAACCTTCTCCGAGCATCTTAGCCCTCTAGTTCAGCACATTGACATGGTGATCGTCGCTGAGGACATCGAAACGCTGGATCGTGAACGAGCAACACAAGTCATCGGCCAGCTGCGAAATGTGTTAAACGCACAGATCATTGCCCTGCTATCGAGTAAGGCAGCGCTTGGCTTTAATGAAATGATCGGGCTTGGATTCAAACGGGAATCGATAGAAAGCGGCTTAGCCACCTATACATACGACATTGCCAACTACAATAAGAAGCGCGAGTGGAATAACGCGCGTTTTTGGGCCAATCCACAAAACTTTGATAAGTTTCGGTGGTAAGTCAGAGCAAGCCTAGTTAAGGCTGCTCTACTATCTGAAGCTCCGTTACCACATCCAAGCCTGAGACATCCTCAAGATCCAGATCGATCGATTCAATCCCGCAAAGCTCACCAACAGAACAAAGCTGTCCGTTCTTATCAAGGTCGGATTGCACAACAACCTCATAGGCCCCAGGCAGTAAACCTTCTACCTGATAAGACCAAATTCCCTGCCCGACCGCTTGCGCATCGACCTGGTTAGCCAAGCCATTGCCGTTATAAAACTGCACGTACATTGGGGCATCAAATTGCTGACCATCAATATTTTGCAACTCAAGCGAAACGCCAATGTATTGAACAGTGCCTTCGCTATCGGTAACCGAAATCGTTGCGAAGTAGGCTGTGTCAAACAGATTTCGCGTATCTACACTCAACCGATATCGAGTCACAGACGGCAGTTCAGGCTCGTCAGCCGGATCAAGCTCTTCAATGACTTGTTCGATCGACAACCACGACTGGTCACTGGTGACAGATGCGATTGATCCATACTCCGTTGAGTTGCTAATGCTTAGCTCGCCCGCAATCGCACTTTGAGTAAACCTAAACTCCCTATCAGAAACACGATAATCCGGAACTTTTGGCGCGATATTAGCCGGATCAGCAGCAATTTGTTGTGCAATACTGACGGCTTTAAAAGCGTCAATCATACCGTGCCCAAAATACGGATCCCGCCCATCAGGGCCAATATCATTAGTGAGTGCGCCGGACGCTAACAAGGAGTCTACATGTGCAGGGGTCAGATCAGGATACACAGACTTCATAAGTGCCAGAACGCCAGAGACAACCGGTGCAGAAAACGAGGTGCCTTGAGATGGAGAGTAACCCGAGGGTTTGCCGTCTGGCAACGTGAGGCCTGTGGGGCTCCCATCAACCCGCATAATTGCATCGAGATATCCATCTCGATCTAAATCTGTGGCGCCATCGCTCAAGTCAGAGATTCCGGCAGGCGCAACCACATCGACAAACTCATTGTAGGTAGAATAGGCGACCTTGCTGCCTTGATAGTCCGTCGCACCGACTGAAATCACACCGTGATTAGATGCTGGATAATTCACAACATAAGAGTATTCATTTCCAGATGCAGCAACCAATATAAGGCCCTCAGCTCTTGCCGCATCGATGGCTTCGAGCATCGACATACTAAAAGCCTCTCCGCCAAAGCTCATGTTAACAATGTCTGCGCGTTGAGACGGCGTTTGCCCACTTACATTATCTAAGCCACTGACATACCTGAGAGCGTTGGCAATATCATAATCACTATACAAACCCTCTTTATTCGCAACCTGAACAGGCATGATTTTCCCGCCCCAAGAAACACCAGCCATCCCTAAGCCATTCTGCGAATTTGCGCCGATGATAGAAGCAACGGAGGTTCCATGCCAAGCATCAGAAGGCTGCATTACCCCAGCAATCTCCTCTGGATCATCATCGATACCGGTGCCGTCAATCGCTAAACCCGGATCAGACACAAAGTCGTACCCTTGAACCAACTTACCAGCAAACTCTTCTTGGTTTGACTGGATGCCGGTATCCAACACCGCGACGATCACGTCTCTAAATGTTCCATCTGATAATGCCGCAGGGCCGCCAGTAGTGATATCCCAGGCCTGAGGCAAATTGATTCGCTCGTGCTCCCACTGATATTGCTGCAACGGCTCGCCACTTAACAACATCGGTTGACGCACGTAGTTGGGTTCTACAATCCGCACATCCGCTCTTAATGAAAGCTCCTTGATACGCCGCAACGTGAGTAAGTCTTCCATACCTTCGGGGTTAATAGCAGCAAGCTCTAGGTCGGCAGGAGACAAATCTGGAAGGTGCTCGGAGTCTAGGGACAAAAGCGAAGCACGGCTGAGATCAAAGTGATCAACCGACCCGCCCAGTGATGCAGCGTATGTTCGAAAACGTTTGTCTGATGTATCAAGGTTGAGAATCGCCTGCTGCTCCGCAAAATCATAAACACCCGAACTATTTAACGAGCTGGAGCTTACCGCCTGCGTTTCCAAAGCATAGGTTCCCGCACCCTCTTCAGCGAGCACTCGAATATAGTAGCGCCCCGTTTCAGGCACAACGATTTGCTCTTGCGCTCCTGCATTATAAGACTTACCTACCGGGACAATATTCGCTAAACCATCTTGTGCTTCTGATTCTTTAAAGAGTTCCAAATCTAAATCGAATAGCGTGACATCTTTGTCTGTTGGCGTCCCTCGCAGCGCAAGTGTTTGGCCTTTCTCAAGATGGGTGAAGAAGATATCTTCTTTATCTGTGCGCTCCGCAAAGCGCCCTTGATCAATCGAAGTCACACTCGCAGATACAAAACCCTGCACCGCCGCAAAGCCATTTATCCGCTGCGCTTCAGCAAACAAGTTGTTTGGTATCTCCGGTGCACGTTCGTCATTTAAATCACTGTCTGCCGTTAAATTATCAGGAGTCGATATTGAACCGGCGATAGATGAACCATAAACACACGACACCAAAACCTGATCATAATCACCAGTAAGCGCAATACCATTTCCAGAAACGGAGCAGCGATGGTGTTCAGCGACCGCATCAACGGAGATATTTAAAGGTGCGTCTTCGCTCACTCGATCTGCAAAGGCAAAAGGTTGATTGCCCGTCACAACCACGGTTTGTTCACCCGAGCGGAGAGTGATCTCGCCACTTAAGCCTTCTACCGCCCCGCTTACAAGATGATGGCTGTAGCGACAAGCTACTTCAACTGATACCGAGCCTTGCGTGACAACCAGCGTTTCAGGGTTCACCTCGCAACGTTGATGGTCTGGCTGAGTAACAATAAGAACCTGCGCAGATGCACCGTCCTCGATTTGTTCGCCAAACTCGACCGCCCCATCCGAGATCAGGGTTCTTGTCGCCTGATCACCTAAACCTAGCTCTAGCTCTCCCACCAAACCACTCACGATGGCAGACACTCTATAAGCCGCGGGCCGACAGTTTAGCTCTACAGTTTGATCAGAAAACATCGATACGGAAGAAGCACTCAATTCGCAAATTGAACCGCTGGGTACCCCACCAATAATTGAAAGCTCAACTTGCGCACCTTTGGGTAGCGTTAGTACGCCCGGAAACGAAGAGTCTGTCGAGAACTCTACCGGCTCAATACGGCTACTTTCGAGACGCAACTGAACGGGAAATCCACTCAGACCATTGATTGGAACCTGCAAATCATAAAAAGTGTCTCGACAAGACACCGATAAAGCAGAGGCTTTGTCCTCCATCAACTCGAGCTCAACCGGTGTAAGTGAACAAGTCTGTTGCACAGGATCTGAGACAACACGAACGTTTAGCTCATCGGTCTCAGAAACACGTCTCGCAAATACGAAATCGCCATCTTCGGTTAGAGTCAGCTCTTGTTCTTCAACAGCTATGCGAACTTCACCGTCTAAACCCGAAACTGCACCGCCAAGTAGATGAGCTATATATTCACAAGAGATATTGATATCAGTCCGATCACTATCCAGACCAATGTCTGAGGCCCATGGTTGAGCAGAAACGCTGCATTCCTGATCTAGAGGCTGTTGTAAGAATTCAAAGCTAATTGCGTTCGCTGCGACAAATTTTTTATCAAATGCATATTCGACGAACTCATCAGGGTTTGTCGAGGACACATTGACAACTTGATTGCCAAGTTTGAAGCTCAAACTACCGTTTAGATCACGAATACTTCCCGCTAAAGAATAGCCTTCTTCACACAACACTCGAACGTTGTTGATGTCTCCCCCATTAAAGCTTCCCTTCTCGCTATTAATGTCGCAAACATACCCTTCGGGATGGGATGCTATCTGGATATTGAAACTCTCTCCTGCTTCAAAAAGATCAGGTAGAACGAAATCATTACCTGAAACGGTTAGCCTCTGCGTCTGACTACCATCCTCCTCGAGCAACTCGAGAGGAAACGCATCTAAGATTGGCTGAAGAGATCCATCGTCGGGATCGATAAGAAAGGCTTTTCCAGCTAAAAAGTATTGGGGCAACTGGGGTTCGGTGCCATCCCCGCAAAGAATTCGTATCGAAGTAATTTGTCCTTCAACCACGCCAGAGGCCAAGCGCGCATCACAGACGAGGCCAACAGAAGTATCCACAACAGAAACAGAATACTCAGAGCCTTTTTTAAGCAAAGATGGGAATGTGAACGGTCCATCCCCACTCAAGGCTAAGCGCTCATCTCCCAATGCTAGAGTCACATGCCCATCCACGCCAAAAGCGCCACCGCCAATACTATAAGCATCACGCAAACAGCGAATTTCTACATTAGAAATGCTCGACGAGTCGAATGTAAGGTCGGCATTTTGAATGGAGCAGGAATAATGCTTCGGCTGCGTGACAATGCTTAGTGCGACAGAGTCTCCTGTCTTAAACTTTTCTGGAAAGGTAAATCGGCCATCACCGGTCACCTCAATCAGGTTGTCGCCATAACGAAGTTGAATAGGCTCTGAGACACCAAAAGCTTGCCCGTTTAGTGTATAAGAGACGTCTGAAAGCACTTCTGTTTCAGGTGAAGGCGCCTCTTCTGAGCTGCTCCCACAAGCAGTTAATACAATAAAGCTGCAGATCAAAAAAAATCGAGACAACATCATGTTCGGCTTCATAAGACTTGTTATTCTGGGTTCACGAGAGATTCTTAAAATTAGTTCAGAAATTGTAACATCACGTAACGACACTGAATTAGAACCAACGCTCAGAACGCGCTAGACTGATCACAAAAAGTGTCAACGAACGTCAACTGAAACCAATACAGGCACGAAAATTGTGAATTCATACTCGCAAATCAAATCGAAATGACCATCCCGCGCCCTATCGATTCCATGCTCAAACATATTAAGGCGACGTTAGACCTATTTACCTGCATTTCGGGCCGCGTCGGAAAATCAGATTCGACAGGCGGACGTTGCGCTAGCCAGCCAAGTCCTCGCTACATAAGAAAAGCTGTCGTGCATCTTCCATTGATCGGCTTGATAAGCGGCGCTCTTGCGGGGCTCTGTTTTTACTACTGCGCTCAATACTTCTCTACGTTCACCGCCTCTCTGCTTGCGATAATTGTTTCCATTCTTTTCACTGGCGCGATACATGAAAAAGGCTTGGCACACAGCTGTGATGATTTCGCGAACGATGAACAAAACACGCCATCTGCAAGAGTGCGGCTAGGTACACACGGCACATTGGGCCTGCTGCTTGTTATCCTCTTAAAGGCCTCCCTGATCGACGACGTATTCTTCTTGAATGGCTATTTGAGAGATGAGATGTCTGTAGTCGTTTTGATTTTTATGTGTACACATTCGTTGAGCAGATTAATGGCCGCCACCTTGGTTTATTTCACACCGGAGGACAAAAGCTCGGCTAGAAATACGCCTTGGTCCTTGTCACTAATCGCGCTCTCAGGACTTCTCGCTTTGGTGCCTCTCGGACTACTTATCGAGCTTAGCCATCGACCGCATTATTCTCTGATACTGCTTCCGATGATGACCGCAACATGGTGTATATTTGAATATACAAAAAACCGCCGAACCCAAAACAAACTTCATTCTCTTGGTGTAGTTCAGCAGGTAAATGAGCTCATTTGCTTGGCTACTTTTGCCATCATTTTATAAAGACAAGCGATATGCCCGCTCATGCAAAAAAGATTGATGCACATCAAGCAAAACTCTTGATGTTGCTCCTACACTAAAGCGAATTGCAGAAATGAATTACTTCGCCGACTCGCGAAAGCACGTTCAGTCTCTGTCCGATATACGCAGGGAGAACCAGAGTCGAAACAAAAAGCAAAGAAGGACTGGAGGGAAAGCACTATGCCGGAATACCAAAACATCCTCGTTGCACTCGAGTGTAGCAAGGAAAGCGACGCCGTTTTAAAGCGTGCAAAAAGATTGGCGGATGCGCAAGGCAACGCGACGCTACATTTGCTGCACGTGGTGATTGATATCATTGCTGTCGATTGGGTAGGAATGCCCGGACAAGTCCCCCCACCAATTGATCAAGAGGAGCTCAGTGCATCTGCAGCGAATTATCTAAAACCCATGATTGACTCAGCGGGCCTTGACCCTAGCACCCTCACGATGCGCTATGGTTTTGCAGCGCAAGAGATTCTCGATCAAGCCAAAGAAGTTGATGCTGACCTGATTATTGCGGGCAGTCATGCACGCCATGGTCTTGAACGATTACTTGGTTCGACAGCACATCGAATACTGAATCTGGCTGACTGCGATGTGCTTCTCGTGAGAGTGTAAAGCTTAGAGGGGTTTATCAGCACTCGAGCGCGCTGTCGCGAGCGCGCTTCCTTTAGCCTTGCCCTCGTCTTCAGACTGATTTGCAGGCATCGGTATGTCGCGAGGCAATACGGGCGGCATATCTGTGTACGTTTTATTCCATACTAAGTCGCTGATGTGCTCGGCAGGCTTGTAATCCAAGGGAGCCATTATCAAAAGATTTCGAACGGCTTCACAATCAAAATCCTTACTGCCCTCATCGATTCGATCTAAAAGTACTTTCACATCATCCCAAGACAGAGAAACCTCTCGAGCTCGCATAATACGTGAATGCGCCGTCTTCATAGGTTCGTTGCCAATTAACAGCTCTTCGTAGAGTTTTTCGCCAGGGCGTAACCCAGTGTACTCAATTTCGACATCGCCATCGGGGTTCTCCTCATCTTTGACCTCAAGCCCCATTAGGCGAATGAGTTTTTTAGCCAAATCGCTAATTTTGACGCTTTCACCCATATCCAGCAAAAAGACATCACCGCCCTCACCCATAGCACCCGCCTGTAAAACCAGCTGCGCGGCCTCAGGAATCGTCATAAAATATCGTGTAATTTCTGGGTGAGTTACTGTGACCGGCCCGCCTTTTTTAATTTGATCTCGAAAAAGTGGTACTACAGAACCAGACGAGCCGAGAACATTTCCAAAGCGCACCATACAAAACCGCGTCGTATTTTGACGCTTGGACAGACCTTGTAACACCAACTCAGCCAGCCGCTTCGACGCGCCCATTACATTGGTCGGTCTTACCGCTTTGTCAGTCGATATCAACACGAACGTTTCCACTTGCGCTTTGATCGCAGCTTCAGCGCAATACCAGGTGCCAAAGACGTTGTTACGAACGCCTTCGATCACATTTTGCTCAACCAAAGGAACATGCTTGTAAGCTGCGGCATGGTACACCGTTTCGATTTGAAAGCTTTTCATCACCTGAGTCATGCGGCCTTGCTTTTGCACAGACCCTACGACCGCCCGCAACTCAACGCCCAGACCTTTCTTATGAATGTAGTGCTTTAACTCACGCTCAATCTCATACAAAGCAAACTCGGAAGAGTCGACCAAAATAAGTTTTGATGGTGAAAGACGTACAATCTGTCTGCATAATTCTGAGCCAATTGAGCCTCCAGCCCCGGTCACAAGAACCGATTTTTTGGTGATGCAATCTGCAAGCAACTCGCGATCAGGAGAAACCTCGTCCCGGCCGAGCAAATCCTCAATATCCACATCGCGAATTTCCTCAATCTTGGCTTTGCCAGAAACGACGTCGGTAATATCCGGGATGGTTTGAACCACAACAGGGTATTGCTCAAGAAAACGAATCACTAAACTTCGCCGAGACCGCGGAGCATGCCCAAGAGCCAATAACACGCGTTTCGCGCCATATTTTGCCAATACTTTGGGTAATGCTGCAGGGCTATATACTCGAACCCCGTTTAAATCTTGCCCATGCAAACTTTCATCATCGTCAACAAACGCGATCGGCTGCATGGCTTTGCTATGAAACAACACCGAACTTAACTGCAAGCCCGACTTACCAGCGCCATAGATAATCACTCTCTCTTTAGTGCGAACAATGGAGTTATGCACTAACGAGCGCGCAGTCATTCTTGAGCCCCCGACGAACACCAGCGCCAAACACCAATAGATAATGGGGACAGAGCGCGGCATCTCTGCGTTCAAAAAAAAGGCTGAAAGAGCCAACACCAGCGTAGAAATCGTCACGCCGCCCAATACCGCACGCATCGCATGATTACTCATATATCGGATAACCGCGCGGTACAAACCGAGCTTGATAAAACAGAACAAGCTACAAAGAACAGTCAGTGACATGACCGTTGCTATCTGCCAAGAGTCGGGAATGTAAAACGCATCTAAGCGCAAACTAAACGCCAACCAGATGGCAAGCGGAAGTGAAATCGAATCGATTAAAAGAGATACCAATCGTTTTTGGTAGCGGGGTAAAAATAGTAAATTGTTCAGCACGTCCTGCTTGTCCCTAGTCACGTCCAGCCAATCGCTCTGGTGTAAGTGAGTATGCGCTTGCTTTTATATGACAACGAATATAGTCAAGGACAATAAAAGTGTCGAGCTCGTCACATAGATTATCTCATCAAAAACGGCCGAATTGAAACCGTGTTCCTTTTTATTAGACCAGTGTGGCATAGACCCTAGTTCGAGTAAAAACAATTGTTTGTCTTGAGCGTCGTTTTAAGTAACTGGTAATATCTAAGCTCAGAATGAGGTTAAGGATTAACCTCATTCGTGCTTCATTATTGAAGGCTTTAATAGCTCGCTTAGCGAAGTCGCCAGCCAACACAAGGAATCGTATTTTGGCACGCACCTACTTATATATTCTGGCCAATAAGTACAATGCCAGAATGAAAATCTGCACTACACCCAACTTGCTTGCCAGCGTCTATCGTGCTCGAGAACAATACCGGCGCGGCCAAACTTGGAAAACCAAAACAGACAGGCTCGTTTATTTCGAAGAATATCGAGACCCCAAGCATGCACTGGAACGTAAAAAAGAGATCGCTGCCCTCTCGCAACTCGAAAGAGAGCACTTCATTGAGAGGCTCAATCCGCATCTTGATGATCTCTGGCCTCAAGTTGCCGAGAGCTATCATTTTGATGAGATGGGTATCAAAGTAGATAAAATTCGCAGAGTGATGACAAAGCGTTGGTATGAGCATCTTTAGATAACAAAATATACCGTGGAAGGGGCAGGGCCCAAACCGACTTGGCCTAGACCCTTTGAGTTTTTGTAGCCGATACGGA
>NZ_LWFU01000378.1:0-4191 GCF_001635135.1 Oleiphilus sp. HI0080 | reverse complement strand
CAACCTGGCTTGAAAACTCTATAGCGCTGTTTCTTACAAAAGGCTTTCGTTTTTTATCGCTAGAAGAATTTAAGCACTATATAACATCGCAAACGCCCTTCCCTGCCAACGCGTTACTAGTGACGATTGACGATGGTTATGCGGACCAAGTCAACGAAATGGTCCCTGCATTTTTAAAGCATGGTATCAAACCTGCTGTTTTTCTCATCAGCAACCTGATAGAGCAGCAAGAACTCCCATGGGATGAAAGCATTCGCTACATTGCTGAGCACACTGCAAAGCCATACATCCATTTCGATCATTTAGGTGGCAAGCTCCATTATTATTTCGACACAAGAGAGCACAAAACCTGGGCAAGACGAGATTTCATAGCGCGCTGCGAACTCTTGGATAAGAAGAGCTTAGCTGATTCGATCGAATCTTTTGCAAAAGCAGCCGACGTCGAGATTCCCAAAGCGACTAAAAACGGTTTCGAGGCTGCCTCACTATCAAACATCCTTAAGCTATCAGAACAAGGCGCAAGCTTTAGCAGCCATACCGACAGCCACTTGATACTAGCCAGTAATGATGACCAAACCTGCCTACAAGCGATACACAATGCGAAACCTCTTTTTGAGAATAATGAGTTTGAAACTGAATGCTTTGCATACCCAATAGGTAAAGACCACTCAATCATCAACAAGCTCAATATTCCAAAAGAAGCAGGATTTACATTAGCGTTTACGACAGTAGAAGGCATAGCAACGCACAATTGCGAACCGTTTGATATTCCGCGCATATCTTACCCACTTAATGAAAAGCAGCTTGAGGAAATTTGCTCCCCCTTAGCCTTGTATCGGTACGACCAAAGCAATTGGCTCATCAAACTCCACAACCTAAAAACACTCAAGGTGCTAATCAATGCCTATGGCGGAAAAGCGGCATCTCTGACTTGGCTAAAACACCAATTAAAATTGTTCGGCGGGGGCTATCAAAAATATCGAAACTTGGATTTAGATAGCATCAAGCGCGTTGTATTTTTCTGCAAAGGTAACATTAACCGCAGCGCGATCGCAGAATCGGTTTTTGCTATCAGTTCCTCTATCGGACACGCTTCTTTCGGCCTCAAAACCGAACAACGGTTCCCTCCAAGTGTCGAGGCGCAGCGCTGGGCTCGGAAAAACAGCCTAAAAATACTCCAACATAAAACAACGCGAGTAGAAGACTTTACGATTGAGCAAGGCGATCTATTAATCGCCTTTGAGCCAGAGCAACTTCAACTCATCGAACAAAACAATCGCAAAGTCAGCAAGGTACAATACTCACTGCTAGGCCTTTGGGCAGAAAACCCTTGGGCTTATATACATGACCCAGTGGCTCGCCCAGAAGAATATTTCGACAAGTGCTTTTCAATAATAGAAAATGCGACACGTAATTTAGCAAAAGCACTGGAAGCGACGCCTAAGTGAGCCCCATAAAAACCATATTACACGTTATCGATACCACCGGCCCTGGTGGGGCGGAAACGGTATTTATTAACCTCGCAGACGGAATGCGGGATAAGGGCTTTAGAAGCATTGCACTTATCAGAGGCAAGGGCTGGGTCTATGAGGAACTTCAACGGCGAAACATTGAAACCGTCGTACTAGACTGCAAAGGCAGCTTCAACATACGCTTCTTACTAAACCTGTGCGCACTCATAAAGAAAGAGCGCGTAAACATTATTCAGTCACATCTACTCGGCTCAAACATTTATTGCGCAATGGCGGGATTGCTGACCCGCAAACCCGTATTTGCGACTTTCCATGGAGCCGTTGACGTAAGTAAAACAGAACGTTTTTTAAAGCTGAAAGCTTGGATCCTCAATAAAGGCGTTACGCGGTTTATCGCAGTAAGCAAAGGCCTACTTGAAGAAATAAGGCAGTCTGGCTTGCTGGATGCCGACAAAGCTGTCGTCATCTACAACGGCATCGATACTAGTAAGTACTACAAACGAGATTCCGAGGCCATAAAATCCTCTCTGGGTTTAGATAAAAACGCTACTTTAGTTGGCAGCCTAGGCAATGTACGCCCAGCTAAAGCCTATGACGTGCTAATCAAATCTGCTGCATTAGTGGTTAAAGAAAACCCACACTTTCATTTTGTGATTGCCGGAGATACCAACAAAGAGCCATTGATGTCCGAGCTAAAACAACTCATGAATCAGCTCAAGGTAAGAAACAACGTGCACTTTATTGGCTTTCAAGACAACAGCGCTGAATTCTTAGGACAGATGGATATGTTTTTACTCACTAGCTCCAGCGAAGGGTTTTCAATTGCAACTATTGAAGCCTTGGCGACTGGACTGCCTGTTGTAGCGACGAAGTGTGGTGGGCCAGAGGAGATCTTAGCTGACGAAAGAGACTCTCTTCTAAAGGACATCTCACCGCACGCTATTGCTAATAAACTTTTAAATTATAGTGTCGAACACAAAACAAGAGACTCTAGAGCTTACAAGAAATACGACCTTGATGGAGTCGTGGAAAACTACATTCAAAACTACACAAAGCACATTGCAAGGAGCATAAAATAAAGTATCAAAACGCAGTTGTAACGATAGTGATCGGAAAGGAAGCAAATGAAATGGCCCTCAGCTCCCTACCAACAATTAAGCGATATGCTCAAAAGTGTAACGCTAAACTAATTGCTATCGAGAGTTTTGACGATCCAACTCTTCCCGCTATGTACGCAAAAACAAAAGTACATGAGCTACTAAAAGAGTATGAGAAAGTGCTGTTTATAGATATCGATATACTAATTACACCAAGGGCCCCCAATCTATTTGAGTTATTTGCATCAAACGATGAGATTTTTGCGGCTGTTCCTGTCGAGCGTTTTTATAACGGCGTTAAGAGAGAAAAAAACAATTTGCAAGCAGCCCTTGGCGAGATTAACTGGACACAGCCATACTTTAACAGCGGTGTAATGTTAGTTGGAAGAAGCCATTCGCACATCCTTAACCCACATGACGGGTTAATACAAAAGTGGCACAAATGGAAAAAAGATAACAATAAGACAGGCCTTAATGATCAAAGTATCTTTAACTATAGGGTCAATAAAGACTGTCTAAAACTTACAGAGTTGGATCGGCGCTTCAATTTTACTAGAGCAACCCAAGACTTCAACAAGCGCTTCAATTGCTACTTTATGCATTATGCAGGGTTAAGAGGCAATCGCACAAAACTTATGCAAAGAGACCGCATGGTTTTAGATAACCCTTTTGTTTTGAGATTATATGCGAAATCCCCCTTAGTTTGTAAAATACGTGACGCCATAATTAGAAGAACACTGAGACTACATTAAAAATAACATTCGAGATCTGAATAAAGGATAAGATGTGCGAGAACTTATATTTTTAACGATTGCAAACAATCTTCCTCGTCTAAAATTAAGCGATAAATTACGCCCGCTGTTTCTAAAACTAGCAGGAATAAAAATAAAGGGTCAATGCACTTTATGGGGCACCTTTACTGTCAGACCTATTGGCGGTTTAAAGAATATAGAAATTGGTAACGGCACATTTATCAATACCAATGTACGTTTTGGTGTGCCACAAGCCCTCGTTAGAATAGGGTGCAATGTCAATATTGGGCCTAGTGTAATGTTCGAAACAGTTAGTCATGATTTACAATATAAAGAAGAATGCGGCCGCGTAGCTTTCTCAAAACCAATAACCGTTGAGGACGAGGTTTGGATCGGAGCGAACGTGGTCGTTACCCAAGGCGTAACAATTGGGAAGGGGGCCGTTGTCGCGGCGGGAGCAGTTGTTAGTAAAGACGTAGCAGAATTTACATTAGTGGGTGGTGTACCTGCAAAAGTCATTAAACATCTAAAATAAGCACAACATATACTCAAAACCACCACTTAAAAATATATCTTTTTAACATTGAGGAAACATGTTTAAACCCCCAAAAACTAGCGCTTTAACAAAAATCAGATTTTATCTGGCCGCTCGCTTGAGCTCTGCAATTCATGCTTTTGGCATCAAAACTCGCCAGTTGATTATTTGCGGCTACCCTCGCAGTGGAACTTCGTTGCTTTACAACATGGTATCTACAACTCTTGCAACTCGATTTCAGTTTACTGACTTCGAAAAATACTTCATGTTCCTGATCCATAAGGTACCTAGCATAGCCTCTAAGGCTCCATTGGATATCATGCATATTCAATGGC
>NZ_LWFU01000377.1:0-3922 GCF_001635135.1 Oleiphilus sp. HI0080 | reverse complement strand
GCCGGGCAAGCCGGAGCCGACTCCAATCAAAACGGTGATGCAGCAGACCACAGATCCGAATCAGACCTCTCTTGAGTTAATGTGTGATCAGCCAGTTAAGAAGGCAGCGGGAGATCAATGTGCCGAGGAGCTGAACGAGAGCGAGAAGAGTATGCTGGAGCTTCAGGAATTATTAGTCTCAACGGTCACTGAGGCGAATGAGGAAGCTGAGGATAAGGCCCTGGAGATTGCTGCGCGATTAGAGGATGAGATCTCGGATGAAATAATCGAGATCGAAACGCAGGGGCGTAAAATCGTTATTCGAGTTGAGGAGAAAGGGTCATTTGCTTCTGGCTCTGCAAGACTAGAAGATGATTTTTTGCCGGTGCTTGATAAACTCATCGACGTCCTCGCTTCTGTGTCTGGTCGCATTTCTATTGAAGGACACACTGATGATGTGCCGATAAACACGCAGGAGTTTCCTTCAAATTGGGATCTATCTGCCAAGAGAGCGTTGGTTGTCGCGCACGGATTGATGGACTCTGGCGTGCTCGATTCAAAGCGTATCTCTGTTTCAGGGTTTGCCGACAGTAAGCCGCTTGCGCCGAATGATACGGCGTTAAATCGTGCTAGGAACCGTCGGGTTGAATTGGTGCTTGAAGAAAAGTCCGCCGATTCAATGCGTAAGGAAATTCAAGAAAGTGAAGACGCGATTGATGCCTCGGATACGGGTGTGCTACGTGAAATTCTCGAACTAGCACCAGAAGAAATTTTTTAGTTTAGGTTTGTTGGAGTAAGCATGTCAGAGAATCCGGAACACCTTCGTCGATACTTCAGAGTCATGGATCGCGTTGGTTTGCGCGTTCATCTCGTGACAGATGAAGTCTCAGCGGATAGTGGTAGTGGTGCAAAGCCTCTTCTAAGTCCGGAACAACGGCTCGTTAAGGTCAATGGTGCGATTAATAAACACCTTTCTGCGCTGAAGAAAAAGGATGAATCTCTGGCAACGCTGCTTGGCCTTCTCAATCACAAGATGGATTTGTTGGTCAGTGGTTTTGAAAAGAATGTTTCAGACGATGGCCAGGAAAAGTCTCACGCGTTTCACGTTTGTGAGGTGAATTTGAGTGCCTGTGGTATTGCGTTTCCATCCACAAAAGAGCTGCAGAAAGCTCAAACACTTAGCTTGCACTTGAAGCTTTTTCCATCCCAAGAGGTTGTTAATCCTGTTGCAATGGTTGTGGGTTGTGAGCGTCGTGACGCATTCTCCGCAGATCTTTCTGAGGATGAAAAAGCGGAGCTTAAAGAGAGGCCATATTGGGTGCGAGCCAACTTTGAGGATATTTCGGCGGTTGAGCAGGAGTTGTTAGCTCAGCATGTCATTCAGAAGCAGGCCAATGAGTTGGCTGGTCGGCGTAAGGTCAATTCCGCTAATTTTTCCAAGTAATAGCTAATGCTTGATCTAGGAAGCTTGGCTGTCCAATCTGTTTTGAAACTTCATAATTTCTCTCGATCAGCGAGGCGTTTCCTCTCTGAATACTTACTAGGGATGTGGTTCTGGTTCCGTAGTGCTCACTTTGAATGAAAATGCTTGAAAGCAGGCGCTCGCCGCTAATACCGATGCCGGTTTTCGGTAGCTCTTCATCTTTTGGCTTAGATTGATCCATCATTGCCGTTAGAAGCGAAGCGTTTCTAGCTTCGCTAGGAAGATTGTTCGCGTTAAGTATATTGCTAACAAGGTGCTTTGCTCGCACGAGTTTTGGCCATGCGCTATCCAGTAGGTGATTGCTCAGTCCATAAAGGCCCGGTTCCAAGATGCGCCACGAAAGCTGGCTGCGGTTACTGGTGTAGACAAGCTGCTCTCCATCATAGAGAAGGGCATTAAAACCTGAGTAAAGGCCGTCCTGTTTGGCCAGTTGCTCTGCGAAGTCGGACGCCGGCATGTCTGAGTTTAGAAAATCGGTTGGTATTTCTCCGCGGCTGCGTTCGCCTAGCTGCGCGGGGACTTCTCGAAAATTAGTGACCGTACACATGCGTTTGTTTTCACCAAGGCCAAGCCACGTACCTCCTGCTTGCAAATCTTTGCCTGCTAGTATGTGAGGCTGGTCATCCCAGCGATGCGCCTGCTTACTGGGGCGATCATAAAACTCGTCGCGGTTACCCAGTAACACGAGAGGCTCATTGCTGGATGGCTGCCACTTAAAAATTATTAGGCACATACGTATTTTCACTTTCCAAACTTGTTATGATAATCAATTGGACTCTTCACCCTTCCCGATCAGACCGAGCTAGATTATGATTATTCTAACGTATTTGCTAGCGGGCGCTTTTGCGGGCTTCATAGCGGGTTTGTTCGGCGTAGGGGGAGGCATCATTATGGTGCCGATATTCGTTTTTTGTTTTGAAGCACAAGGCTTTGATTCATCCGTCCTCACGCACATGGCGATTGCTTCCTCCCTTGCCTGTATTGTCTTTACCTCGCTAAGTTCTGCGCGAAAGCATCATCTGCTCGGTGCGGTTGATTGGCGGGTTTTGCTTAGGGTCGCACCAGGTATTACCATAGGCTCGGTTGTTGGTGTTTTGCTTGCCTTGCAGCTAGAGGGGGGGGCGCTTAGGATTCTGCTTGGGCTATTTGTTATATTTGTTGCACTGAAGATGGCCCTTGATAGATCAAAAGAATATGCGCCTCAGGAATCTCTGTCCAGGCGCCTGATGTTCCCTGCAGGCTTTGTGATCGGTAGCGTCTCTTCGTTATTTGGTATTGGCGGAGGCACGTTAAGTGTGCCTTTTTTTTATCGTTTAGGCTTGTCTATGGGACGAGTAGTAGGGACGGCGGCGGCATGTGGATTTCCTATTGCTTTGCTGGGGGCTACCGCAAACATCGCTTTTAATCTAGACTCCCCGCTCACTCCGAAATACAGCTTGGGTTATATATATTTACCAGCGGTTGCGGTCGTGTCTGTTTGCTCTGTTGTATTTGCGAGATTGGGTGCGCAATGCGCTCAAACGATCAACTCAGAATTATTAAAAAAGCTGTTTTCGATCTGCCTACTTATTGTTGGTATCAAATTTGTATTTTTTTAGCACGAGGACGTATTTGTGGCGATTGCCTATCCAAAAATAGACCCTGTTGCAGTGAGCCTTGGGCCGCTTGAGGTGCATTGGTATGGTTTGATGTACTTGTTTGGATTTTTGGCGGCTTACCTTCTAGGCAAAAAGCGCGCTGCACGTGTTGATGCACCATTGCAGCCAGAGCATGTGGGCGACATGATTTATTTCGCCGCCTTAGGCGTCATTATTGGCGGTCGGTTAGGTTACGTATTTTTTTACAATTTCCCCAAATTCTTGGAGGACCCTATCTGGCTCTTTAGAGTTTGGGAGGGCGGTATGTCCTTTCATGGGGGGTTGATTGGGGTCATTGCGGCGTTAACTCTGTTTGCCCGAAAAGTCGGCTGTCGGCCTTGGCAGCTTGTAGATTTTGTCGCGCCATTGGTGCCGATTGGCCTGGGCTTGGGTCGCATTGGTAACTTTATCGGTGCTGAGTTATACGGACGTGCTAGTGATGTTTCTTGGGCAATGGTATTTCCGACTGATCCGGAGCAGTTGGCTCGTCATCCGTCACAGCTGTATCAAAGCTTTTTAGAAGGTTTGTTGTTGTTTCTTATCCTATGGTGGTATTCCTCAAAGCCGCGTCCGATGTATGCGGTTTCGGGGATGTTTTTAGCGTTTTATGGCTTGTTCCGTTTTCTCATTGAATTTGTTCGTGAACCGGATGCACATATTGGCTTTATCGCCTGGGATTGGCTAACCATGGGGCAGTTGTTATCGTTGCCGATGATCGCTTTAGGCGTAGGTATGGTTGTTTATGCGCATCATAAAGCGCCGCCTGAATCGAAGTAGAGGTTATTTATGCAGGCTTATTTGGATCTAATGCAAGATGTCGTCG
>NZ_LWFU01000376.1:0-3476 GCF_001635135.1 Oleiphilus sp. HI0080 | reverse complement strand
ACTTTTTCGCTGCGTGCTTTATGGACGTAATTGAAATACCCGAGGTAGCGCGATGAATCCTGAGGATTATTTTGATCTAGTAGCGCTTTTATCGCAGGTTGTCTTCCCTCGAGGTAAAGCGCGCGCAACTCATCAACGAGATAACTCTGTTGCGATCGGAGTGATTTTTTCTGTTCTCTGAGTTGGATGTTGAGCTCAGACAAGTCTTTGAGCAGGCCTGCAATATCGGCCTTGTTTTGCTTGATTGCGAGCGATGTTGTTGAAATTTCTTTTTCTTGTTCGCGCAATTTTGCAATCAGGCCGCTCTTCTCGCGGTTGGCATTCTTTAACCAAACGGAGATTTCGGAAATGCTTTTTTTGAGCTTTTTAAGCTGCTCTTCGGATTCTTCTTGGCTTGCTGCAAGGGCGGTTGGTGCTTCGAGCGATAGAGGAATAAGGAGTAGCCACGAACAAAAAGCAAAAATGCCAAGCAATGAAAATCTGGTTCTACGAAACGGAACGCTTGTTTCACTCCTTGGCACGGATAGGGGTTCTCTATGTTGGTTTGAATGATGGTTGGCAGAGCTAGGCAATATGTTGCCTAGCTCGCAAGCACTATTGCGCGATTAAGCTTGTTCCAGTCATTTCATCAGGAATTTGCAAATCCATCAACTCTAATAGCGTTGGCGCGACATCGCTTAACTTACCATTGTCCGATAGTGCGAGTGAGCGATCGCCCAGATAGACTAATGGCACGGGTGTTGTCGTATGTGCGGTATGTGCTTGGCCCGAATCTGGGTCAGACATTTGCTCTGCGTTTCCATGGTCAGCGGTGATTAGACCCTGGCCGTTCACATCTTCTAATGCTTTGGCCACTCTCGCGATGCATTGATCCAAACACTCGGCGGCTTTCATGGCCGCGTCGTATTTTCCGGTATGACCAACCATGTCACCATTTGCGTAGTTGCAAACGACGAGGTCATAGTCACCGGATTTAATCGCCTCAACCAATTTGTCGGTAACTTCAGGTGCGCTCATTTCTGGCTTGAGGTCGTAGGTTGCGACATCTGGACTAGGGATGAGCTCGCGTGTTTCCCCGTCATACAGAGCTTCGCGACCCCCGCTGAAGAAAAAAGTAACGTGCGCATACTTCTCTGTTTCCGCAATGCGTAGCTGAGTTTTACCTAGCGTTTGCATATATTCGCCAAGGCTGTTTGGCAGATCACTTGGCGGATATGCGCAACTGGTCTTTATATCGGCTGCGTATTCCGTAAGCATCACAAAATCTGCGAGGCACGGCACTTTCTTTCTGTCGAAGTCTTTGAAGTCGGCATCAACGAAGGCGCGCGTGAGTTCGCGGGCGCGGTCAGCTCGAAAGTTCATGAATAATACGGCATCGTTGTCGCAAATCTGAGCCGCTTCATCACCCTGTGCTTGAAGAGACGTGGTGCTAACGAATTCGTCGTTTTCATCGCGTTCGTAGGCGTCTTTCAGAGCGCTAATTGGGTCGTTGGCTTGATACTGCCCTTTTGCTTGAGTGAGCAGGTCGTAGGCGGCTTCAACGCGATCCCAGCGATTATCTCGGTCCATCGCATAATAGCGACCAACCATGCTCGCGATGCGTCCGATGCCTTTCTTACGCAAGATGCCTTCCAGTTTCTCTAATGAAGGTTGGGCGCTGCGCGGCGGCATGTCTCGTCCATCCAAAAAAGCATGAACGTAGACCTTCTTTGCGCCGCGTCTTTCCGCTAATTCAATAGCCGCAACAATATGATCTTCGTGGCTATGGACGCCGCCCGGGGAGAGAAGGCCGAGAAGGTGAACGGCACCGCCTTTTTCGACAGCCTTATCAACCGCATTGCAAAGGGCTGCGTTATCGTAGAATGTGTTTTCTTCGATGTCTTTAGTAATGCGAGTAAAGTTCTGGTAGACAATACGGCCTGCACCTAAATTCATATGACCGACTTCGGAGTTGCCCATCTGACCTTCTGGTAAGCCCACTGCCATGCCCGATGTTGCAATTAGAGTGTGCGGTTTCTCTGACCAAATTTGATCCCAAAAAGGCGTGTTAGCGTTGCGAATAGCGTTTGATTCGCTTTGTTCACGGTAGCCCCAGCCATCTAGAATAATCAGTGCCGTTGTGCGTTTTGCCATAGTGCTTCTGTCTCGGAGTTAAGCTTATCGATATTGGGTCGCGATTTTAGCCTTTCTTGCTCTTCTTGGCGACTTATTCAGCCTTTCTCGCTGTCTCAGAATCTACGGCTTGTGTATAATGCGCGCCGAAATGACAGAAAGGGTAAGGTAATGGATCGTTTGTTTGAGTTTGCCGGAAATCACTGGGAATTAGTGAGTGTCTTCTTTGCGCTGCTAGCTGCGCTTTGGTGGACAGAAAAAGCCAAGTCGGGGCAGAGTTTGTCGCCCATGGCTGTCACGCAGTTAATGAATAAGGGAGAGGCCGTTATTCTAGATGTGCGTGATAAGAAAGAGTTCAATGAAGGGCGTATTACAGGCTCCATTCACATTCCATTTACGGCATTGAAAACACGCATTGCCGAATTGTCGAGCCACAAAGACAAGCAAATTGTCGTGGTCGATAAAATGGGTCAACATTCTGGTACCGCGGGTAAATTGTTAAAAGCGGAAGGCTATGAAAACGTCGCAAGACTCTCAGGTGGAATTACCGAGTGGAAGTCTAGTCATATGCCTTTAGTGCGTAAATAGTTGCAAAGTTAGACTAAATAGTTATTTAAAAGAGAGTTCGCAGTATGAGCCAAGATGTCGTTATTTATAGTTCAAATTATTGCCCTTACTGTATGCGTGCAAAGTCGTTGCTGAAGAAAAAAGGCGTTGCTTTCAAAGAGTTGATTGTCGATGGTAATCCAAAGCTACGAAGCGAGATGGAGCAAAAGGCCGGTCGGCATACTGTTCCACAAATCTGGATCGGTAGCGCGCATGTGGGTGGCTGTGATGAGCTGTACGCGGCTGAGCGTGCAGGCAAGCTTGATAAGCTATTGGCTTAGCGGTCTCATCTTTTTGAGCAGTTTGCTGATAATCGTTGGATAAATTCGTCTTATCACGTAAAAAAGAGAGCTATGCACTCGCAGTGTTTGACGAGAGGTTTTAGTATTCGCATACCGAACGCGCACTCTTACGAGTCAAAGAAACAACTTTAAGGTTATAAAAGATGTCTGAGAATGAAAACCCAGTAGAAAACACGCAAGACGAAGCCGCAAAAGAGCAACCACAAGCTGGGTTTGCGATGGATAAGGTTTACGTTAAAGACCTTTCTTTTGAGTCGCCAAACTCCCCTGTTATTTTCACTAAGCAATGGCAGCCAAAGGTCAAGATGGACCTGAATACCAAGCACAACGTGATAGATCAGGATGTTCATGAAGTGTCTGTGACAATCACGCTTACGGTCACGGTTGAAGATATGACTGCATTTATTGTGGAAGTGCAGCAAGCGGGTATTTTCCGAATTTCAGGTTTGGAAGGTC
>NZ_LWFU01000375.1:0-3771 GCF_001635135.1 Oleiphilus sp. HI0080 | reverse complement strand
TGGATGGTAAGACTGTCAAGCTCGACACAGATGTGCGTATTGATCCGCGCGTTATTGTCTATAGCAAGCCGGAGGGCGTGATTTGCTCGCGTTCTGACCCAGAAGGCCGGCCAACTGTGTTCGAAAATCTCCCCAGGCTAAAGAACCAACGATGGATCTCTGTAGGTCGCCTTGATATCAATACTAGTGGTTTACTTATTTTGACGACGGATGGTGATTTGGCGAATCGATTAATGCATCCCTCGTATGAGGTTGATCGTGAGTATGCTGTGCGTATTCATGGAGAAGTTGATGATGCAATGCTCGCTCGACTCAAAGAAGGTGTTCTGCTTGAAGATGGCGTTGCGCGTTTTACGGATATTCAACCAGCGGGTGGCGATTCCACAAATCAGTGGTTTCATGTCGTGTTGATGGAAGGTCGTAATCGTGAGGTGCGTCGGCTTTGGGAGTCGCAGGGTGTGCAGGTAAGCCGCCTAAAGCGCGTTCGCTATGGTTGTATCTTTCTACCAAGCCGTTTGAAGGTTGGCGCGTGGGAGGAATTGAACAATAAAGAAATCAACGAGTTGAGGTCGATTGTCTCTTTGCCTCCTGTTCGGATAAAAGCCAAAGACCCCAAAGTGAAGGCGGAAGATCAGCGTAAGCAACGCAGGGCCTTTAAGACTAAGCCTTCGCGGACCAAGCGTCGCTAGCCTCATGTACTCACTTTAGCATTGCCCTCAAGCCTTCTTGGCTTCAGGGCGATCGCTGATCGATTTGTTGACTGTTATAACCTGATTGCGGCCGGTGCGTTTTGCCGCGTATAACGCTTTGTCGGCGCGATTGATAAAGTCTTGTAGCGCTTCATCTGCCTCAAACTCAGCGCATCCAAAGCTCGCGGTAACCGCAAGGTTTGCTTCTTCGTAGGCAAACAGATGATTCTCAATAGTTTGTCTTAGTCGCTCGGCGGTAAATTTCGCTTGGTCGATGTCAGCATCATCAAGAAGCAGTAAAAACTCTTCTCCTCCATATCGGAAGCATAAGTCGCTTTTTCTGAAGTTGTCTTTTATGAGTGTTGCGAGCTGTTTGAGAACGACATCGCCACAATCGTGGCCGTGCTGGTCATTGATGGACTTGAAGTGGTCGACGTCCATCATGATCGCTGTAAGCGGTGTTTTGTGGCGAACCGCACGCTCTGCTTCTCTGTGCAGGCTGGCTTGCAATGCACGTTTGTTTCCCATGCCGGTAAGTTCGTCAGTTAATGCGTTTGCCAGTGCCTCTTGGTATAGCAGGGCGTTTTTGAGGGGAAATACCAAGGTGCTAGCCATGAATTCTACGATCGAAATTTCTTCTTCTGTGTAGCGTTTACGGCGATTAATAGTAAGTTTGCCGAGTTTGGTGTTTTCAATAGCTAGGTTGAATTGGCAATTGTGCGCGCCTGATTCCTCCCCAAAGCTGTACGCATTGCCATCGTTGGTTTGAAATCGAACAAGGCCGGGACGAATAAGTTCCGAAAGCTCTTGAACAAATATCTCGATTAGGGTTCCGATATCAAGCGTCGTTTGCAGTCTTCGTACTGTTCGAGTCACCGCGTCATTAGAGTCAACGATCTGTCTGCTAATGTTTTTGTAGGTCGAAGTTACCTTGGCGCGGTTGAAGTCGATTGTTTGTGCCGCTTTGTCGTTGGTATCCATAATGATCCCTTGATTCTTACAACGTAATAGACGTAATGTTGATTTTGGTTCTGTTAAGCGAGCGGTGTGCCAAGAATAAAATGAGCTATAAAAACAAAGGCTTAAATGGTTTTTTGGGGTGCTGTGACGGCCTTCTGACATCTTTCTTGATGTTTTTGAAGGTTGCGGTCAAAAAAATGACGGCGTCGCCGCCGGTGCTAGAGGAAGTTTATTCTGCTTGCAAGCAAGGGTTGTTTTGCGCAACATTGCTAGCAACTTGTAATAACAAAAACCTTCAGGTAATCGTTTTTTAATGCGTTTGAAATCCATCAAATTGGTCGGCTTTAAGTCTTTTGTTGACTCGACAGTTGTGCCTTTTCCTACAAATATGACAGCGATCGTGGGTCCTAACGGTTGCGGAAAATCCAATGTCATTGACGCCGTGCGATGGGTCATGGGAGAGAGCTCTGCGAAGCATTTGCGTGGGGAGTCGATGACGGACGTTATCTTTAACGGCTCTACGCATCGCCAGCCGGTTGGTAGGGCTTCGATTGAGCTTTTGTTTGACAATAGCGAAGGGCAGTTAGTTGGTGAATTTGCTGCGTTTAGCGAGATATCGATCAAGCGCCAGGTAACGCGAGAAGGACAGTCTCAGTATTTTCTAAATGGTTCCAAGTGCCGACGTCGAGACGTGACCGATATTTTTCTTGGAACTGGCATGGGGCCGCGGAGCTACGCCATTATTGAGCAAGGGATGATATCTCGCTTAATTGAGAGCAAGCCAGAGGAGTTGCGCGTCTACCTGGAAGAGGCGGCGGGTATCTCCAAGTATAGAGAGCGTCGCAGAGAAACAGAAAATCGTATGCGGCGAACTCAGGAGAATTTAGATCGGCTGTCTGATATTCGCGAAGAGTTAGGCAAGCAACTTGCGACGTTAAAGCGTCAGGCATCGGCAGCTGAGCGTTATAAAGAGTACAAAGCGCAAGAGCGAAAAACAGGGGCTTTGTTGGCTGCGATTGATTGGAATGCGCTTTCGGTTGCGCGTGAAGAGCACAGCAAGCAGTGCGCGTCGCTAGAGGAAAGTATAGAGCTTTCGGTATTAGAGAAAGCAACTGGCCAGTCGAAAATCGAGGCAGCGCGCGCAGAGCTCGAAGAGACAATTGAGGGGTTTCAAGCACTGCAGGCCAGCTATTATCAGTCAGGTGCTGAAATAGCCAAGTTTGAGCAAGAGTTGAAGTTTGAGCGCGAGAAGGCCGAGCGCGCCGCAGAGCAAAAGCTAAGAATCAGTGATGATATTCGTCGCTCTGAGGAGCGAAAGCGTCTTTTGTCAGAAGAGTTACAGGATCGTAGTCTTGAAGTTGAAGAAATGGCGCCTGAGCTGGAATTGCTTGTTGAACAGCAAGAGGTTCAGTTGGAGCGGGTGGAGTTGGCTGAGTCGCGCTTTCAGGAATGGCTGCAAGGTAATGAGCGCTTACAGGAAGCGTATGCGCAAGCGCGCAGCGATGCCGAATCAAGTCAGGCACAGGTATCACAGTTAGAGGCGCGCATTCAGCAATACAATGACCGCTTGGTTTCATTAAGTCAGGAACAAACTCAGCTTGATGCGCAGAGTGGTTCGCTCGGTGATGAATGCGGAGATGCAGAACTTGCTGAAATAGATGCGCAAATTGGGCAAACCAAAGTTGAGGCAGAATCCATTGAGCAGCAACTGCTGTTAGATAAAGCGAAGCTAAGCGAATTGGAGGAGGCGATATCGGAGTCGCGAAGCTTACTTGCAAGTGATAAAGCTGCGTTGTCGTCACTGGATGCGATTCAGCAGGATGCGAGAGCTACAGTAGAGTCTAGCTTTAAGGAGTTTGCCAGTGCGCAGGAATTAAAGCCTCTTATAGACTGTATTCAGATTGCTCCCGAGTGGGGGGTGGTTGCAGAGTCTGTTTTGGGTGGAGTGCTAAGTTCTTATCTCGCTCAAGAGGCGAGCTTCATCGGTTCGGAGTTATCGGGGTTTACAAAAGAGTCGTTTACCGTGTTTTTGGAAGGCGCTTCAGTGGTTGAACCGCTTCCAGGGTCTTTGGCGAGCAAAGTTGCGGGAGTCGACGTCTTAAATGAGCAGCTGAATGAGTAT
>NZ_LWFU01000374.1:0-11909 GCF_001635135.1 Oleiphilus sp. HI0080 | reverse complement strand
CCAACCTCATGAGATGCGCCCAAAAACGAAGCAAACGTAAACAAAGGTCCGGGCACTGCCTGTGCTGCGCCATAACCCGCTAGAAACGTATCCCTGTTAACCCACCCAGAGCCGACAATTTCAGTCTCTAGTAAAGGCAACACAACGTGCCCGCCACCGAATACCAGAGAACCCGCGCGATAGTAAGCTAGAAACTGATCAAGGATTTGGCCGTCTGCAAACCATTGCGCAACGAAACCGCTCAGAAACAAAGCAAGCATCACATATGCAATACGATATGGCGTGGCTATGCGCTGGCTGTCAGACGACGTGGGTGGCGCCGCACTCTCGCTTTCGGTCTCGCCCATCTTGACGATTGCACATATCACACCGACCACCACCAAGACGGCAATCGGTGCAAAAATACTCTGCCAGAAAACAAATACGGCCGCGCTTAACATCATTAATAAGATCCGCTTAACATCCGGTGCTAAGCTTTTCTGCATGCCAAGAAAAGCGTGTATAACGACGGCAAGAGCGACGAGCTTTAACCCATGCACCACGCCACCAGACATCCAGTTCGAATCGTAGCCTAATACAACAGCAAAAGTCGCGAGTAAGATCGCAGAAGGAAGCGTAAATGCCAGCCACGCCGAGAAGGCGCCAATAAAGCCCGCGCGGTGATAGCCAACAGCCATGCCAAGCTGACTGCTGGCAGGACCAGGAATAAATTGGCACAAAGCCAGATAACTAGAGAATGTCGCATCATCCAGCCACCTTCGCTTAGCAACAAAAGCCTCTCTAAAGAACCCAATATGTGCAACCGGACCGCCAAACGATGTGCAGCCCAAAACCAAGAAGGTGCGAAATACCTCCCATCCACTCGATCTCGCCGGCCCTTTGCGTGCGTCAGCACCAGATTGTTGACTAAACACGACTCTACCTCTTCGTATTCATGGTTTATGATCTAGTGACACACGCACTCAGAGCAAGCCCTGATCAATAGCTAACCAAACCTACGCACTACGTTTATTCACTTTTGATTTCGCCAAACTAAGCATTAAGCTTTGGGCATCATCAGCAGACATATAGGCTGGGACAGCGTAAGTCGAGTTTGCTTCTTTAAAAGCAGCGCGCCGGATCGCCGGAAAATCCTTCAGCTGAAGTGCCGGAATTTGCGGATCAATACCCACTGTTTCGATTAGCCTGTCAACAGCCGCTATAAACGCTTGCGCATTATCCATCGTGCTAGCACTAGACTTGGCAACACCGATCGTCTCAGCGAGATCGGCAAGTCGACTGGTGACAAATGGCAAATTGAATCGCAGCACATGCGGCAAGACTTTTGCGTTTGCCAAACCGTGCGGAATTCCATACCGAGCGCCAATTTGATGCGCAAACGCATGCACATAACCAAGGCCTGAGATGTTAATCGTCAACCCTCCGTAAAATGAAGCGAGTGCCATATTCTCACGCGCCGTAATATTGCCGCCAGACTTAAAGGCTTTTGGAAGGTTGTCGAACACTAACTTAATACCAGCTTTGGAATAATAGCTCGACTCGTCGTTCGCCATCGTACTTAAGAATGACTCGACTAGATGCGTCAATGCGTCCATTCCTGTTGCAGCCGTTATTGCAGGCGGCAAACCTTTCATCAGCTCCGGATCAAGCGCCGCCATTAACGGGACGATTTTGGTCTCGATGACGAGTTCTTTTTGATGCGTTTTATCATCCGAAATCACTGCACCGATGGTGACCTCCGAGCCCGTACCTGCGGTGGTCGGTATACAAAAAAATGGAGCAGATGCCGATTTGGCTTTCAATATACCGACCAACTTTTGTGGCTCTACCTGATTTGATGCGGCTAAGGCGATCACTTTTGCACTATCAATCGAGGACCCGCCACCGACCGCAAGAACCGAATCACAATTTGCTTGTCTGTACGTTCTAAGCCCTTGCTCAACCACTTTAAATGTTGGGTCTGGCTCGACATCCGTAAACAATTCATAGCTTGCACCATGCTTCTCCAGTGTCGTAAGTATTTTCTCGAGCAAACCGAGCTCGTATAAAGGTCGGTCCGTAACAATAAGCGTCTTTTTAAGACCAAACCCCGCAATGCTTTCGCACAATTTAACGGAAGAATTTTTACCGGATAGAACGGTTGGCTTGGGAATCTTAAGAACGCTCACGAGCGCTTTTAAGCCGGCAATATATCCGGAACCAAGAAGTTTGTTTCGAGCGCGGGACGCACCAACAGGGTTGACCACCTTATCCTCAAAGTGGGCAAGTAAAGTCTCTAAATTCACAATCAGCTCTCCTTAGTTATTTTTAGATTGGCTGTGGAATAAATGTTAACGATATTACTTTACGACTGGATTAAAGCAAACAAAAACGGGGCTTGAGCCCCNTCAGAACAGCCTGTTTTATGAATAGGTATAAAAACCGCTTCCTGATTTACGACCAAGCCTTCCTCCGCGAACGTATTTTTTCAACAGAGGATGAGCGCGATACTTCGAATCACCAAACTCTTCGTACAACACATCCATAATCGCAAGACAGACATCAAGACCGATTAAATCACCAAGCGCTAACGGTCCCATTGGATGGTTTGCTCCCAACTTCATTGCCGCGTCTATATCTTCGGCGCTTGCAACTCCCTCCGCAAAAATACCGACAGCTTCATTGACCATCGGTATCAGAATCCGATTAACAACAAAGCCCGGTGCTTCGGCAACCTCTACCGGCGTTTTGCCAAGTGCACTTGTTAAGTCTTTAACTGCAGCAAAGGTTTCTTCAGATGTCGCAATGCCTTTGATCAACTCAACAAGCTTCATAACTGGCGCAGGGTTGAAAAAATGCATGCCCAGAAACCGGTCGGGGCGTGTCGTTGCAGCGGCGACCTCGGTAATCGATAACGACGAAGTGTTGGTTGCGAAAATAGTATCCTGACCACAAACCGCATCTAGCTCAGCAAAAATCTGCTTCTTTATAGCCATGTTTTCAACAGCGGCTTCGACAATCAAATCAGCATCAGCGACGGTCGAGTTATCCGTTACGCCGGTGATATTACTCATTACGGCATTCGCTTCGGCTTGTGTAATCTTCTCTTTAGAAACGAGACGAGAAAGACCTTTTTCTATCGTTGCGATGCCTCGCTCCACTGCTTCTTGAGCAACGTCTTTCAGAACAACCTGCAAGCCTGAAACGGCAAACGTTTGCGCAATCCCAGCCCCCATTGTGCCAGCACCAATAACAACAACCTTTTTCATATATACCCTCTGGTCTCTTCTAGTTTTCTAAAATCTTATCAGCACCGCTAATCTGCATCATCAACGGCGTGGGACTTGTTTGGCCAACAGCAACGCCTCTCACCGTCACCTCGTAGTCTCCTGACTGTCGCTCTACCCCTCCCGAAGTAATACGCGCAGTGAGATCAACTAATTCGAAAGACGATATCTTGAGCTCCGGCATCATCGCTAAACGATCGTTTAGTACAATGGCCTCAGGTAGCTCGCTAGGACTATAACGAGCCACAGCAAGCGGCATTGGAGGCCCTTGCTGCGCCTTAGCAAAAATCACGACCTGCTCTTTACCAGACAGTGATTTGACAACATCTGGTGCAATCGAGAGCACGACCGAAATGCCGCCAACCCCGTCTACTTGTTTATCGATCTGCTGATCGTCGCCATCTTGCTGAGCGCGAAGAGTTGTTTGCTCACCCGCTCCGATTGCTCGCTGCGCGGACTCAATACCGAGGCGAATTGAATCTTTTGAAGGATGCTCTGGAAAGACATCCAAAATCCTCTTCCAATATTTAATAGCAGCCTCAAAGTCGCGCGCCTCGAAGCTTGCGATAGCCAGTAATCCGAGCGTGTTTGTCTCGTCTTTATTGATTTCAAATGCATTAGCACTTGCACGACGAACTTGCTCTGAATTTAAAGCGCTGCCATTAAAGTACAAGGCCTGAGCCTTAAGGCCATAGAGAGCCGCCTTAGCTTTCGGTTCTTGCTCAATGAGAATTAACTGATCATAGGCCTCAATGGCGATATCGAACATCTGCGCATTCATTGATGAGCTTGCGAGCAGACTCCACCCCTCAATGTTGTTCGGCGAATTACGGAGCTTATCGCGGAGCTGCAGCAGCAAACCGCGCGCATCACCCGCCTCTGCCATCGCTTGAGCCGATGCTAACTCAGCGTCGCTAAAGCGACTGCTTACATGCTGCTCGACCTGATCGTATGCTCCCCATTTGGTGTAGAGATACGCAGTGCCAACAACAATAAGTAGGCTTGTAAAGGTCAATCCAATTAACGTGGACCGATTTGATTGTGAGAGTTCTGCCGCTGCGTTTATCTCTGCATCCGCAAGTAGATTGTCTTCCAGCTCCTGTTTTAGCGCGTCAAACTGCTCATCGCTTATCCGGCCAGCATTTTTCTCAGACGCAAGCTCCCTTAAACGCTCTTTATGTATTCTAACGTTTGCTCTAATTCGCTCTTCATTACTCAGTTTTCCAGCTGCAGCCTCAAGCTGTCGACGTTGAACCCATGGCCAAAAAACAAGTACCAAAGCGAATGCGCATGAAATCAGCGCGATAATCCAAAAATATGTCATGAATTCATTTCTTTAAGTCGATATTTAAATGCAGGAGCTCAGTCATCAGAGTATTTTTCTAATAACTCTGCAACTGAATTGCCTCTCGAAGACCCCGAGTTTTGTTTGGTTTTCTCAACCTCGCTGGGGCTTTTTTTGCGGCGAGAGACTAACAAGATGACGAGAGCGCCAAGGACAATAAAAACCCAAGGCCCATACCAAAGTAGATAGGTCTCTGTGCTGACTTTGGGCTTATACGTAACAAAGTCACCAAACCGCTCAATCATATAATTCACGACTTCGTCTGAGGTTTTTCCGTCTTCTACGAGTCGATGAACCTGCACACGCATATCCTTAGCAATGGGGGCATTGGAATCCGCGATATCCTGGTTTTGACATTTGGGGCACCGTAATTCTCGGGTCAATTCTTTGTAGGATTGGCGGTTTTCATCACTGCTGAATTCGAAGACGTCGATACTTGACGACTGCGTTAAAAACGAAAGCGACAACAAACATGCGAAGACCATGATATGAGGCAAGAGATACTCCTTACTTCCCAAGTAGCTCGCGATAACGCGGCTCAATTTGTGCTTCCCAGATGCGCTGATTCACTTCACCAACATGGCGATACCGAACGATCCCGTCTTTATCCACAAGATATGTTTCTGGCGCTCCATAGACGCCAAGATCGAAACCAAACGAACCCTTTGGATCATATATATTCAAAGAATAAGGGTCGCCAAGCTCTACCAGCCATTGATTGGCCTTAGACCGATCGTCTTTATAATTCAAACCAATGATGGGTACGCCTTTATTAGCAAGCCTGATTAAATATGGGTGCTCGGTTCGACAGGAAGGGCACCATGTCGCCCAAACGTTCAAAAGAGAAGGCCGACCTTTTAGCGCGTCTTGATTCACTTTAAGCCCCTGATCCTCAAGGACGGACAACTCAAACTCGGGAATGGGGTCGTTTAACCTTGCAGTTTCGAGTTTGTTTGGATCTTTTCCCAAAGCAGTGTAAAGAATGAGTCCCAAGCCAACCGCTAAAACGAGAGGGGTGATATATACTAATCTTGAATTCATACGACTCTTATTTTGCAACCTCTAGGTTGCCAGTAATGTCTGCGGATTTAGACTTGGTTATGTGATAACGGTAACGTTTGTCGGATACGGCAATGCATCCAGCAATAAACATGAAGATAGCGCCTAGCCAAATCCATCGCACTAAAGGCTTATACTGGACTCGCACAGCCCATGCGCCTTCACCCAGTTCTTCGCCGATAGCCACATAGATATCGCGCCAGAACCCTGGATCAATCCCTGCCTCGGTCATTGGGCTGGATTGAGAAAAATAGACGCGTTTTTCCGGGCTCAACACGCTCACCAAACTATTATCCCGAAGCACCCGTACGTTCACCCTCGTCGCTTCATAATTTGGTCCGCGAATCTTTTCCTCACTATCAAACATCAGTTGGTAATCACCGAGGGTCACCATCTGACCAGCCACGATGCGGACATCGCGCTCGATTGAATGCATCGAAACAACCACCGCTCCAATCACCATAAACGCAAAACCAATATGACCGAAAAGCATTGCATAATATGACCGACCGAGGGACAACTTCGCTCTCAAACTACCCTGTTTAGCCGCGCAGCGGCGATAAACATCGGATGCACTCACCACGATGATCCAAACGCCGAGCAATACCGCAACCCAGGTAAACCAATCCCACTCGTAACCAGTTACTAAAGTCAGTACGGTGGCTGCAGCAACGCTAATGACGGCAAATTTACGAATTTGCTGATTGAATTGAGCGACAGGCGTTCTCTTCCATTGAGAGAGAAGACCAAAACCCAAGAACAACGCTAAGATCGCCATTAACGGAGCGAAGACAGCATTGAAGTAAGGAGGCCCAATAGACAATTTACCTGCACCAATAAAATCAAGCACCAAGGGATAAAGTGTGCCAAGCATGACGGTTATCCATGCAACAACAAGAATGATATTGTTCGCGAGGAGAAAGCTCTCTCGTGAGAGCAGTTGATGTTCTGATTTACCAACGAGATCAGGCGCTCGCCAAGCATAAAGCAACAATGAGCTAATAATGGTTATGGCTAAGAGTCCAAGTACAAACTGCCCTCGACTCGGATCCGACGCAAACGCATGAACAGACGTGAGTACGCCCGAACGTACCAAAAACGTACCCAGTAAACTTAAGGAAAACGCGATAATGGCGAGAAAAATAGTCCAGCTTTTAAATGCTCCGCGCTTTTCAGTTACGGCTAAGGAGTGCATAAGCGCCGTACCAACTAACCACGGCATAAAGGAAGCGTTTTCAACAGGATCCCAAAACCACCATCCGCCCCAACCAAGCTCGTAATACGCCCACCAACTTCCTAATGCAATACCTAGCGTGAGAAACCCCCAGGCCGTTATGGTCCAAGGTCGCGACCATTTAGCCCAAGCGCTATCCAAACGCCCTCCCATCAAGGCAGCGATGGCGAAAGCAAAAGCAACAGAAAACCCGACATATCCCATGTAGAGCATCGGCGGATGAACAATGAGCCCAAAGTCCTGCAATAGTGGGTTGAGATCGCTACCTTCCATAGGCACATGCGGGAAAGTCCGGGCAAACGGATTAGACGTGAGCAGGATAAACAATAAGAAACCTACGCTGATCATTCCCATAACAGCTAATACCCGAGCCAACATCTCGCGCGGGAGCTGACGACTGAATAAAACCACAGCCATCGTCCACCCCGCTAACGTGAGTGCCCAGAGAAGCAGGGAGCCTTCATGACCTCCCCAGACGGCGCTGACTTTATACACATCGGGTAGCAAGGTATTCGAATGGCCTGCAACATATTTGACGCTAAAATCGTCTTGCAGAAAAGCAATCGCCAAGCATACGAACGAAACAGCAATAAAGACAAATTGCCCTGTGGCAAAAAACCGGCCCGTTTCCATCCATACCGGCGAGCGGCGCGCGACGCCGTATAGCGGCAAAACACTTTGGACAAGGGCAAACATCAATCCCAGTATTAGAGTAAAGTGACCAAGCTCAGGCAACATGATTAGTAACCTCCCGAATAACTATTCTCGGATGAAGGCGCACTCTCATCATCGATTTTTTCGCCATAAACACTATGCCCCGACTTCTCGAGCGCTTCCGCCACTTCGGGCGGCATATAGTTTTCATCATGTTTTGCGAGCACTTCTTCTGCAATCAGCACTCGATTTTCATTAATTCGCCCTAGAGCAACAATGCCTTGTCCCTCACGAAATAAATCGGGAAGAATGCCTGTGTACTCAACATCGACCTCTGAACTGAAATCTGTCAAAACAAATTTAACGGCCAAGGAGCCCTCGTCGCGCCCCACTGAACCTTCTTTCACCATACCGCCTGCTCTAATCTTCGCTCCCACAGGCGCCTCACCATCGGCAATCTGTGTTGGGTTATAAAAAAGGTTTATGTTTTCACTCAAAGCGTACATCGCCAGTCCGACGACAATTGAAAAACCAATCGTCAGAAAAGCGACGATCATCAATCGTTGTTTACGTTTTTGGTTCAAGAGCTTTACTCGCTTTTAGCTTGGTTAACCGATCAATCTTTTTACGCACTTTCATCTTCGCGGCGGTCTTTGATTTAATACTCAATACGCCAAGAAAAACTAATGCGAATACACTTACACCATACGCGAGCCACACATAAAAAGTGTGATCACCCATGTCAAAATACTCAAACATCTAACCTTTCCTGTAATAACTTTTTCACCCATTTTGTCTTGTATTCGCGCTCTAGAATCTCAGTTTGTAGGCGAAAGAGCACGAGGCAGGCAAACAAAGCATACACACCTATCACCATAACAAGCAGAGGAAGCCACATCTCAACTGGCATTGCCGGCTTTTCAGTTAAAGTAAATGTTGCTGGCTGATGCAGAGTATTCCACCAATCTACTGAATACTTGATAATCGGAATATTCACGACGCCAACCAACACTAAGATATACGTTGCCCTTGCCCGATTGAGATCGTTTTCAATTGCACCTCTCAACGCGATAACACCAAAATAAAGAAACAACAAGAGAAGCATTGAGGTTAAGCGCGCATCCCAAACCCACCATGTTCCCCAAGTAGGTTTTCCCCAAACAGCGCCAGTAAACAAAGCGAGAAACGTCATGACCGCCCCGATCGGTGCCGCAGACGCGATAAAGTAATCGCTCATTTTCATCCGCCAAACCAAACCCACCAAAGCGGCAGTCGCCATCATCATGTAGACCGACTGCGCAAGAATCGCTGCGGGAACATGAATGTATATGATTCTAAAGCTATCCCCCTGCTGATAATCAGGTGGCGCCAAGAAGAGCCCCCAATATGCCCCGCCGAGCATCATTGAGGCCGCTACGAACAACAATGGTTTTTGTATACGCTCTGCAAAATCGTACAACCACTTTGGTGACCCAAATTTATGAAACCATGCCCAAGTCATATTTTTACACCCAGAAACCCTGTCATTGCCTTAGTTATCCACCGCAATTTTCAACGAAGCAGAAGTAGCAAACGGACATGTAATGATTGACAGCACAAGTAACGCCGCCAAAATCGCAAACAACCCTGAAACATGCAACCCCTCAGCCGACGCTCTGAGAATTCCTGTGGCAAAGATCAAAACAGGCGTTGCAAGCGGAAGAACAATCAGCATAAGTAAAACCCCGCCACCTCTGACGCCGGCTGTCAGCGCCGCTCCAATACTCACAATTAGCGCCAAAGACGGCGTGCCAATCAATAGTGTGAACAACATAACGGGAATTTGTTCCACGGCCATATGCAGCATTACTGCTAACAGGGGACTAATTATAACGAGTGGCAAAGAAGTTACGAGCCACAACGCAAACACTTTAGACAATACCATTAGAAATAATGGATGCTCTGATAAAATCCATTGTTCCGTTGTGCCATCCTCGAAATCCTGCTTAAACATTTGACCGACCGACAGCAGCAGGCTAAGCATAAACGCGACCCAAATAAGTCCACCTGCACTAACACTTAAATAGTCTTTGCCAGGATCAACACCGAGCGGGAACAGTACGATCACCATCACAAAGAACATCAGCCCATTAAATAGCTCCTGCTTACTTCGCCATGACATTCTTAATTCGGTAACGACAATATTTTTGAGTATAAAAAAAACGCTTGAGCGTTCAAATGACGCCTTACTCATAACCGCTCCCTAAGACCAAAGAGCGTAACCTCTCATCATCAAACTGATGATGACTAGTAAACACAACCAGAGAACCTTTCTCTACTAGCGAAATCAGAAACTGTTCCAAGAATTCAACACCTAGACGATCCAAAGAAGCAAAAGGCTCGTCAAGCAGGCAGACCTTTGAACCTGAAGTGAGGATTGAAGCCAGCGCAACTCTGCGGCGCTGCCCTTCGGACATATCGCTGCATAAAACATGCTCATACCCAGCGAGTCCGACCTCCGCTAACGCACCTAAATTATCAATCTGGCGCGCCTCGCAAAACAAAGAATACATCTCCAAATTCTCTGAAGCTGTTAGATTCCGTTTCACGTTGATTTTATGGCCAAAATACTTTGTCGATCGAGCCATCTGGGAACGCTCTATCGTTCCGCTATAACCGCTATATAAACCTGCCAGACAACGTAAAAGCGTGCTTTTACCAGCGCCATTCACGCCCTTAACGTGTACGAGCTCCCCTGCGCAAAGATTAAATGAAAGCCCTTCGAATAAGACGCGATCATCGCGCTCGCAATGAAGCTCACTAACCTGGATGAGGGATTCGGACATCTGCCTATGTGCACTTAAAAAAGGGGTGAAAAGTATAATTTATTTTGCGCTGCGGCTAAATCTTTCCGCGCAGATAAAAACAAAAAAGCCGGCTATTAAGCCGGCTTTCTCACAAGAATTACGTAAAACTTAGAAACGCTCTTCTTTAGGTGCAGAACATTCTCCGCGAGAAGGATCTACAGAACAACGGATCTTCCACAACAAGCTTAACGCTTTAGGATCCAGAACACCTTCGTTACGAAGCTCAGATCGAATCTCTCCGCGGAACTTCTCTAGCGCAGCCTTCGTTGCCTCGTCGGTTTTGATCCAGTACTTAGAAGGAATCTCTGCTTCCGCATCTTTCACCATCTTGTTGATATCGGGTAGACGGTTAAGAATGTACTCACGCATCTGCTGTCCAAAGTCAGGGCTGAAACGATCTTTGTGAGAAATCATCTGCATCATACCGTAAAGAAGTTTCTCGTCGATGATGCCGCCATTCTCGCCAAGACCGTGGTAAAGCTCAAATACGTTATAGCCCAAAGCAACCATTGGAAGAATATCGATGTTGCCATTGTTAAACTGGCCAGAGAACGTTGCAAGCGAAGTACCTACTGGCGACGCACCAGCCAAATCTGCAAACTTGTGGCTTTGTGGGTCTTCGTTAAGAACAGATACTTTTTTACCACTAAAATCGGCAACTGTATCAATCTCGCGATCGTTCACGAAAAGATAAACAGAACCAACAGGAAGGGTACCAACCACTTCGTAGTTACCATTCGTCAAGTACGGAGACAATTTCGGGTTGGTCAACGTTTTCAAAACACGCGCCAAACCTTCTTCGTCTACAATACCGCCAAGCGCATCAAGAGTTCCGCCAAACGGAACGTAAGGACGACTCAAGATCGCTGTTAGGAATACCACATCACATAGACCCGCTTTAAAGTCGTTAGACGCTACTTTCTCATCCGTGTAAGCAACGATCTCAACGTCGATGCCCCAAGCCATACCTTTCGCAGTCAAGTCTGAGAAAAACGCAACAGCAGGGCCGTTATTACCTACAGGGTCATAAAGACAGAATTTTTTCTTTTCTAAAGCTGCAGCAGCGGATGAACTCACGGCTACAAGCAAAAGAGAAGCTAGAAATTGACGAATCGTCATTTGCACACACCTCAGCGCTCGGTTATCAAAAATTTTTTATTAGGTTTGGACCACAAATTAATTATTCTTTGCGTATCGAAACCGCAGCGCATAGTACTAGAAATTACAATTAGTGACAAAGAAACACGAAGCAAATTAAAAGCTATTTACCACTTTAGTGAACTAGGGCACTATTCTCGAAATCGACCAAAAACAATCAATTTATTGATAGCTATTCGTGCTCGCCCAAGGTGAAGATTTTCGATAATGAAAAACAATAACAAGTCATTGCTTTATAATGAAAAATGCCCGCTGTGCACCAGCGATGACTGCCTTCTATATTGGCAAGGACAAAACCCAACTCGAGATTACCTTCATTGCCAACACTGCGACCTTGTATTTGTCCC
>NZ_LWFU01000373.1:0-11770 GCF_001635135.1 Oleiphilus sp. HI0080 | reverse complement strand
GTTCTGGCACTCCCCCTTTGCTTGCTTGCGTATCGCCAAGGCGGCCTTCTTATTCTTTTAATCTTTATCAGTCCTCAACAGGCGGATGCGTTTGAGTTTAGCGATCTGTGGTTGACGCCAGATCAGCAAGCTCAGCGTCAAGTCCAACAAGGTAACTACGATATTGCCGCGCAACTGTATACGTCTCCGCGACACAAAGCCGATGCACTTTACCGGTCAGGGAACTATGAGCAGGCGGCAGAACTTTATTCTCAGTTTGAAGACGCCGAAAACCTTTATAATCTAGGCAACGCCCGTGCGCGCGCGGGACAACTACCTGAGGCGCTCGAAGCATATGAACGATCACTTGAGAAAGCGCCACTCAATGAGCAGGCTCTCGCAAACAAAGCAATTATCGAACGCATGCTAGAAGAGCAAGAACAGGCTGGAGGTCCGCCAAGCGAGCAATCCGAGGGTCAAGATTCTCAGCAAAGCTCTGAAACCAATTCTGACCAACAATCTCAACAGCAACAATCCCAACAACAAGGACAGTCATCAGAAGATACAAATAGTCAGGAAAGCGGCCAACGTTCGAGCCAAGAGCAAGACGAAAACCAACAAGATCAAGCGCAGCAATCAACGTCAAACACCACCGACAACACAGCTCAGAGCGAAGATGAAGCGCAACATTCACAGGCGATGCCTGAATCAACGAGCGATATTGAGCAAATGAATCAGCAGGCTCAGCAGTCTCAAGGAGGTTCAGAGAATTCAGACCCCAGCGCGAAAAAAGCTGAAAGCCTAGCCGATACCAATCTCACCCCAGAGCAGCGAAAGGCGCTTGAGGAACCAACACCAACCGAAAACCAATCCATGGCAATAGAGGAGTCGCTTTCTTCGGAAGAACAACGCTCCTATGAGCAGTGGATGCGCCGCGTACCAGACGACCCATCCGGTCTGTTGCGTCGTAAGTTCGAGCAACAAGCGAGAGAGCGCAGTAGAGAACATTATTCAGAGGAACCACTATGGTAAACCGCGTCCCGTTCCTGTCACTTAGGGCCAATCTATTAGCCCTGCTCTTCTTGCTTGGGAACGCCTTGAGTGCTTCAGCAGCGACGGAACTCAATCTGAGCGTTGATAAGAACAAGCTCTATCAGAATGAGATTCTGAACCTCACAGTGCAAGTGAATTCAGAGCTGGATTTCAGTCTTGGTGGCTTGATGAATTTTGGCGGAGCGCAAGTCGAATCACCTAGTTTCGAGGGCATTGAGCAAGACTGGGAAATCATTGATAAACAGCAAAGCTACAATATGCAGTCCATAAACGGCAAAACGCAAAGCCTCATTACATGGCGTTATGCGTTAAGCCCAAAGCGAAGTGGCGTGTTACAAGTTCCACAAGCGACATTTCAGGATTCGACCAGCTCCCCGATAAACATCGACGTCATTGCGGGGAATCGTCCACGCGACGAATCGAACCCTCCGCCCGTTTTTTTGAAGGCGAGTATCGACAAACCCTCGCCTTACTTACAAGAGCAGATCATTTACACGCTCGAGCTGTATACGCTTGGGGAGGCTCGCGGCGATATGAGTGAACCAACGCACCCAGATCTTATCATTGAGCCTCTCGGAGAGACGAGCAAGACCTATAAAATGCGTTTTAACCAACGCTACGAAGTCTATGAGCGCCGTTACTTGTTATTCCCTCAAAAGAGTGGGCCTTTAACCATATCCGCTCAAGAATTCAGCGGCGCCGTTGTCGATGCGCGCACCCGGCGACGCGGACGGGCAAGAGAGCTTTCAAACGAAGTTGCCCTCCAAGTTAGACAACCACCAAGCACATTCAGCGGCGAAACGTGGCTACCCGCTACGAGTTTGTTCATCAACGAAACATACGACCCTGATATCACCGAGATTAAACAAGGCGACTCGATCACAAGAAAGATCAGCATTTCCGCGCTAGGCCTACTCGGATCAGCACTACCAGAGTTGCCAGCCCCTTCTATTAGCGGAATGAAAATTTATCCAGATCAAGCTCAGGTGAACGCAAGCGAACATGCGCAAGGCGTTCAGAGCTCGCGTCTTGAAACACAGGCAATGGTCGCGATTTCTCCAGGCGAATACACACTGCCCGCCATTAAGCTCAAATGGTGGGATACAGTGAATGATCGAGAAAGAACCGCTACGGTTCCAGAGCGCGTCATTACGATACTTCCTGACGAATATGCGTCCCACTCTCAGCAAAACACTGAGAAGAATGCGCCGCCGCTTGAAATGAATGACGTTCTTCCTGAATCCGATAATGGCACCCTCGGTAATACGCCAATCATTACACCAATTACCGAGGACGATCACGGCGCCGTGACAGCAGAATCAGCCAGCGGCACGTTATGGATCTACGCAACCTTAACGGCGCTTACGTTGTGGGCTATGCATGCTGCATACCTTTATAGAAGGCTCAGTCGTCAGCCCGCTCCAACAGCCCCTCACGAACTGCATTCAGGCACAGAAGCAGAGGCGCAACTTTCGACACTAAGCGATCGGCTAACCGACGCAGTAAAATCCAATGACCACAGCCTCGCAGTTAAGGCCAGACATTGGTTCGAATTGCTTTCAGAGTTGGCGCCAACAATCAGTCAAGACATAGAGGCAGAATTTAGGCAACTAGTGAGGCTGTTTGAAGCCGCACACTTCGCGAAAGAAGCTCAGGAACTAGACAAGGAAACCAAAAACAGATTAACCAAATTAGTCGTCGATACCACCCGCAATGCAGAACAGAGAACCAAGCGTAATCCGAGCAATAAAGGACTCGCACCCTTTTACCCTGCTTGATGTTGTTATACTACAATGATTCTTTTAAGGTCATAACCTGTCATGAATTGTCACGAATTCTGCGGCGCTTGCTGCATCGCACCGCAGATATCCAGCGCACTCCCAAACATGCCAGATGGCAAGCCCGCAGGGGTTCGCTGTATTAACTTGGATCAGCAAAACCGCTGTACTGTATATAAACAGCGCCCGGATGTCTGTCGCAACTTTCGCGCAGAAAAAGACACCTGCGGCGCAAACTTTGATGAGGCTTTAACGTTGATAGGAGCGTTAGAAAAGGCTACTTCATCTTGACGAGTAAGCGCACCAAGAAGCTCTATTTCCAGAACCTAAACCCCAGAAACAAAAAAGCCTCGCTAAGAGCGAGGCTTCGAATATGCGATCAGATCAAAGATCAAAGTTGAAGCGTTTCAACCAAAACAGCTTTAATAACAAAGCCCGCAGCACCCATTCCAAGCGCAGCAAAAAGAACAACCGTGCCGAACTTACCAGCGTCAGACTTCTTTGCCAAATCCCATACGATGTAAGCCATATAAGCGATAAGAACTGTAATTCCAATCGTCAGGCTCCAAGTTTCAAAAGTCTCTACAGACATATAAACACCTATTAATAGATCAACAAGAAATTAAGATTGCGCGCATTTTAATTGATCGAGATCAAATTACCATCGAAATTGGTGTGAAATTACGTTATAGCGAACATAACTGTCATAAAGGATGTCTATAGCCCAGCGGGTGCGGAATACTTTGGCAGGTAGGACCGCTTACTACTGTCGATAATTACGGTCGATAATTACGATCGATAATTACGATCGATAATTACGGTCGATAATTACGGTCGATAGTAACGCCGGTGAATACTTTCTGCCGTAGCGCCGCGCCAGTAGGAAAAACGGAGTTTCCACATTAATACGACAGTTCTCCAAAAACCTTCTGTTCGCCATTTTCGAGAAGATGTCTTAACGAAGGCATTGAGTAAAAATGGCTTTGAACGCGCCTTCAACGATTTTGAAAGTTCTATATCTTCCATCAGGGGTTGTGCAGGAAAGCCGCCTACCCGATGAAATTCTTTGGACTGAACAAACTGGGTCTGATCCCCTGTTGATATGCCAAACAGTCGTGAGCGCAAGTTGATCATAAAACTCAACATCTTGTACTCCCAACCTAGGCTATCAAACCTGACACGACAAAACCCCCAAACCCTATTCTGATGAGTAAACCGCTTAAGCTCGATTGCGAAGTCATGTTCAATGCGTGTATCTGCATGAAGGAAAACAAGCACCTGACCGGAGGCGAACGATGCCCCGTAATTCATTTGGTGAGCGCGACCACCTTGCGGCGAGCGCACATGCTTAATGAGTGTACCTATTGAGGCGCAGTCTTTTACGAGCGCATCAACTATCTTTGGTGTTCGGTCACGGCTATTCGCATCGACCACAATAAATTCGACTTCTGACCTCAAAAGAGCATCTTGCCTATTCGCCAACGCCGGTTTTTTGGGCTCTTTCGGGAAAAAACCGCAGAAAGCACTATGAATGCACTGCTCTATTTGTTCCTCTTCATTGTGAACAGGAATGATGATCGAAAAGAGAGGTGCAGTGATACCTTCTTCGAAGTTAGCACCGCATTCACCCAATTCTGTCACAGCGCGCCGCCGCAGCTACTGCCTTGCCCGGCTGTACAGCCAAAACAATGCTCCGCAACGATGATCGATTGGCCATCCAAAGGTGTATTTAGTAGCTCACGTATATGCATCGCGTTTCTATCTGACGCAATCACATCATTGCGTTTTGAACGAATCGGCAGCTCTAGCATCTGATTAAAATCACAGTCATACAGAAAGCCCTGCCAATCGACACTAATGGTTGTGCGACACATTACCTGCTCAAGATTCGCCTCGCTGTACGCTTCTTTAAGCAGATCCATATATTGCTCAAACTGCCCTTTCGATAACAGAACGCTACCAAAACGTGCGATGGGCATATTTGTAATCGTGTAAAGATCGTCAAAATTGATGGCAAAATGTTCCGACAAATGTCGCTGATAGTCTGCTCTTAACGCGGATTGTGGCGGTGGCAGAAAAGGGCCGACCGGGTTATAAACTAAACTTAACTTAAGATTCGGATCGCCACGGCCATAACCGAGTTTATTGAGCAGGGCTAAGGCCTTAATGCTGCCATTAAAGGTGCCTTTGCCTCTTTGTTTATCGACATTGTCTTCCGTGTAGCAAGGTAACGAGGCCACAACCTCAACCTGGTTTTCAGCAAGAAACTCGGCCAAGCCCTCTTGCCCTGGCTCCAACAAGACGGTGAGGTTGCACCGGTCCATTACATGCACTTTCCGTACGCGCGCCTCTTCGACGAAATAACGAAAATGTGGATTTAGCTCCGGTGCCCCACCCGTTAAATCCAGTGTCTTGATACCATGAGCATCGATTAGTGCAAGTAGCTCATCAATGGTCTCCTTGGACATTAACTCTTTGCGGGTAGGTCCTGCATTCACATGACAATGTGTGCAGCTTAAATTGCAAAGATAACCGAGATTAACCTGAAGTGTTGATATCTCTTTCCTCTGGATGCTTGGAAACTCTGAATCCATTAATCTCGGTTTTACATCCAACATTCAAACAACTCCATTGAAAATTATTTTAGGCTTACTAGCGATCTAACTTTGAACACAACGCAATTAAAAAGTTCCCAGAGGGACGCAAAATCACTCGTGCGTGCTTCGAAATTCCGATGGTGTCTGATTAAACCAACGACGAAACACGCGTGAAAAATTTGAGGTGTCAGCATAGCCGACCTTAAGAGCAATCTGCTCAATACTGAGTTCGTCTGAGGATAAATACCAAACCACCAGTTCTTTCCGCACCTCATCTAACAACGTTTGATAGCTAGACTCTTCATTTTTTAGCTTTCGTATAAATGTACGTACCGACACAGCAAAATGCTCTGCGGCCTCTTCTTGTAATGGGAATTCGCCACCGCATCGTAGCAGGAAGGTTTTTACGCGTCTCGAAAAAGCACCACCTTTTACTTCTTGCTGTAATAGCTGCTCGCACTCCCTAAGTGCATTTCGATAGGCAAATTCGTCCACCGTGAGGCATCTTTGACGAAGGGTGTCCTCAGGAATCACAAGCTCCAAATGTTGACTATTCAAACTAAAGGTTACATTGGGAAATTTTTGTTGGTATGCATCGGGATGCGGCAACTCTGCTAAAGGCAACTTTACCGTGATCGCTGTATTGTTCACTCCGGTGGTCTTGGCAATCAGGTCGACAAACGATGAAAGCAACACTATCGAGACGAATAGTCGCAATGAATCCAGATCGAACTTCTCGACCACTCGAAATATCGTCTGGCCCTCCATCACGTCACTTTCAATGCTAATGATGGCGATGCGCGTAGCAATCATCTTGCGCACGAGCTCAAAGGTATCCTTTACCGTTGGAGCAGCTAACGCGCCATAACCAAGCGGTCCGTGCGAAGAGGCCTGACTAATGCTTGATATCCCAAGCTCCAAGGGCAATCGGTCATCCGCCTCTAAAGCCTTGAGCTGGGCACGCTCTAGTAAACGTCGAAACTGCTCAAAACTGATGAAGCTCTGGCTTTCCAAAAGACTCACCCAGCTAAGGCTATTACCTTTGAACAATTCAGAGGGTTCTGTACCTAAATTACGTAGGTGCGCTACCAGCAACCGTGCATAGCTAGGGTGAATAGAAGGTAAGAGGTAGTCAGTATTACTCGTCATGATTGGCAGAATATGACGAAACACTGCCACTTTCAACGCTTATTTCTCATTGCTGTTAGTGTTTCAATAACATCCACAGCAAGCATTTCGTTAGTGCTAGCAACGCGCACGAATGTATTGCAGACAACAAACAATAACGACAAACCTGCACGGAGAACAAATATGTCTGCTGGCACTTTTACTGCACCAACCGGTGAAACCTACACGGACAAAAAGCGTCACGCATGGATGGTTTCGCTCATGATTCCGGCGCTCGCCATTGCAGGGCCTTTACTCTACAACAATACCCTGAATGAATGGTTTCTTTGGATGTTTATCGCATTTTGGTACGTGCTGTTTCCAATCATCGACTTTGTAATGGGAGAGGACACAAGCAATCCACCGGAAGCGGTCGTTCCACAACTTGAAGCAGACCCGTATTACAAGCTAATTGCACGCATCCATGTCCCTATCGTCATCGCCGTGTTCATATATATCGGTTGGTTTGTTGCAAACACTGATTTAAGCGCGGGCGGATACATCGCCTCAGCGTTAACTGCAGGCTATATCGGCGGGCATGGTCTTAACATTGGCCACGAGCTGGGGCACAAAAAGAATAAGCTCGATCAATGGCTAGCGAAAATCGTACTAGCACCGGCCGCTTATGGTCACTTTTTTGTTGAGCACAACCGAGGGCACCACAAGATGGTCGCGACTCCCGAAGATCCAGCCTCTTCGAAAATGGGGGAGAATATTTACAGCTTCGCCCTGAGAGAGCTTCCTAATGCGATCATTCGCGCGGCTAAAATTGAACATACGCGTTTAACGAAAGAGGGTAAGAACCCGTTTTCGCTGCGCAATGAGTTCATTCAAACCTTAACAATGACGCTCGTGTTTTATATAGCGATGGGTTTATGGCTTGGGCCTGAAGTGGTGCCATACCTTTTTATTGCTGCATTTTGGTCTATGTGGCAGTTAACGTCTGCCAACTACATTGAGCACTATGGGTTGCTGCGCCAAAAGCTTCCGTCTGGGCGATATGAGCGGCCACAGCCCCACCACAGCTGGAATAGTAACCACATCTTTTCTAATTGGGCCCTTTTCCATCTTCAGCGACATTCGGACCATCACGCAAATGCTACACGGGCATATCAATCATTACGCCATTTTGACAACTTACCGTCATTCCCAAACGGTTACTTTGGTATGTTCTCTGTGGCGTATATCCCCTGGCTTTGGTTTAAAGTTATGGATAAGCGTTTAGTCGAGGTTGTAGACGGAGACCTTAACCAGATCAACATGCTTCCTAGCAAGCAAGAAAAGCTCGTTGCGAAATACCAGCTTACTCGACAATAGCAAATGCGCGCTTAAAACCAAGCGATGCTTAGAGTGTGCTCAAAAGGCCTTTGGGTAAACCCGAACACACTGAACAAAGTAGTGTGATAACGAGAGAATAGCTCTTCGCTTGGGTGGCGTCTCTTCAAAGCTCTGGAGCGACGGCGCACAACCCGCTCAGTGCCGTCGCTGTCTTGAATATCACCTATGCTGTACTATTATTGGGCGACATTAAACTATTTAATCCCCCCGCAGGATAAGATTTTTGGCTTTGAACAGCGCGCGTTTTTTTGGGTTAGCATCACTTTTAAGCTTTGGTTTGGCCGCGTGCGGTTCTCCTGAGGCCATTCTCCCGGATCGATACAGTGAGACCGACCAGTTCGTCTCCATCATCAAGACAAGCATTGCACGAAACCCCGACCTTGCCCTCGTTAACGATATCGACCACTCACGTTTGGCGGTAGAAGCTGGATCCTCCATGGGTCCCGCGCGGGTCGTTCTTTTTTCAGATGTTCAACTAGAGACGGCGATGATCCGGCTCAACCCCTTAGTCGCGCTCGATTTACCAATGAGAGTGCTGGCTTATGAGTCACCAGACGATGCTAGCTCAAAACTTACCTATAATTCGTTTGACTACATCTCCTCTCGATATCAGCTTGCAGACAACACAACGAAAGACGTCAGCGCGCACTATCGGGACAACATAAAACATGTACTGGCGGGCACGCCCTCAAGTGCCTTAGTCCAGCTTGAAGATAACCGCATGCAGCCTGATGGGATCGTCACTTTTGACAGCCCATACGATTTTGATAAGACCCTTGAAATTATCTATGACGCCATAGACGCTCAGGACGACACGGTTCGATTTGGGGCCGTAGATTTCCAAGCAAATGCCAAGGCGATTGGCGTAGACCTTCTTCCCGCTTATCTCATTTTATTTGGCGGTCCGGCACCGGGTGGTCAAGCAATGGCTGATGCGCCCACTCTGGGGCTAGACGCCTTTTGCCAAAAATTTCTTGTATGGACAGACCCACAAGGTATTACGCACCTATCGTTTAACGATCTACTTGCAATAGCAGACCGGCAGAATGTACATAAAGCGATTGCTCTAAGGGTTATTAACAAGAGGCTATCAACCGTTTTTGGCGATGCTTTGGACGCAGATTAGCCCGCGCAATGCTCCTTCGATCATCAGCAAGCTCCATTTTTTACCGTCATATTTCGCAGCTAAACCCGACCGAAAATCGCGAGGGAATGTATTGAAAGCGCCGCAAAGCCAATCATTCAAGCGGAACTAATGTGTATAGAACAGAGCCGACAGCTCGCATCTTTGGCGGTTCAGCCGCATGACGTTTAGGCAGATTGTGTGAAGTCGAGAGTACAGGTCGATAGTAAATGACGATAGTAGCGAGAAATCAAAGGAAGACTTTGCAAAACGAGAGAAAGGCAATCAATAGATTACCACACACTGTTAGGACAAGGATGTAGTACTTAGCGGCCGATAGGTGTGCTTGATGCTAGAAAAAACGCAACACCCGAGGGCGTTGCGTTCTTTGATTTGAAATCGACTCAGAAAGCCTAAGAGCACCGAATATATTTTGCTCGCCTTAGGCTCTTTGGGAGCCGTTGTACGGGATTAGTTACCAACCCCACCTGTGTTTTGAGGAGCGCTTTCCGGCGTCACGGTAGGCCAGTCCTTGAAGGTCGCCAAGTGCTTTTTAACTGCAGCTTGAGCCGGACCAAAGGCCCACATTTTTTGCCCCATCCAACGCAGATACATGCCAGACTCTTCGGCAGCCCTCTCAAATGGATCACGACGCAAGTTGAACAGCAGCGGCGCATTCAGCTCTTCCTTTGGACCACTCCATCCATGGTTTTGCACAACAAAATGCGCCTTCCAATCTCCGACGCGAACGGCCTGAAGTTGGTCTCGCTCATAGTAGTAAATCTCCTTACGGTTAGACTCGCCTTTACCAGTCAACATGTCTGTTTGATTGTAGCCGTCTAGATGCGCCTTAAAGCCTTCATAACCTTTCAGCATTTTCTCTTTCAGGTCGGCAGGACCGCCCGCTGCTGCAACAAGTGTCGGTAACCAATCCATGCCATCAAAAATACCATTTCCAACAGATCCCTCAGGAATCTTACCAGGCCAGCTCACTAAGGCAGGCGCTCTTACACCACCTTCCCATGTTGTGCCTTTCTCTCCGCGATAAGGCGTCATTCCGCCATCTGGCCAAGTCATAATCTCTGGGCCATTATCTGCGGTAAATATGATGATGGTGTTGTCAGCAATACCTAGCTCCTCTATTTTGGCGAGCATCTCTCCGACATGGTCATCGAGGTCCTTCATAACGACTTCTTGCAGGCCCCAACCATTTTGTCCAAGCATGGCTTCGTACTTAGGAGATAAGTGCGTCCATACGTGGCCACGAGACGGACAATACCAGGTGAAGAACGGCTTCTTCGCCTCAACTGCGCGCTCAATAAAGTTGATAGTGTGCTTGTTCACTTCGTCGTCTAAGGTGCGCATTCGCTCGATAGATAGCACGCCGTCATCCTTGATGGTCTGGCCACCTTTACTGTCTGATTTTGCATGAATCACATTGCGCGGAGCGAAATCATCCAACGAGCCATCTTTTGGCCAATCTGGGTCTTCGGTGTATTCCATTGCATTTAGGTGGTACAACCAACCCCAGTATTCATCGAAGCCATGCATTGTCGGCAAAAATTCATCTCGATCGCCTAGATGATTTTTTCCAAACTGCCCAGTGACATACCCCTGCTTTTTCAAGATCTCGGGGAGCGTCGGTGTCTCTGTGCTTAATCCAACAGGCCCTCCAGGCAGTCCAACTGAGTGCATGCCTGTGCGCACCGGCAACTGTCCCGTCAAAAAGGCCGAGCGGCCAGCGGTACAAGACGGCTGAGCATAGTAGTCGGTAAGAAGCATTCCCTTCTCGGCGATGCTATCGATATTAGGTGTTTCACTGCTCATCACACCATTGTGATAAGCGCTCAGATTCGAGATCCCAATATCGTCAGTAAATATGACAAAAATATTGGGCTGGTCTTGAGCAGACCATACCGTGAGGGAAAAACTACTCAATACACACACAAAAAGTAGATGGAGAATCAATTTCATATAATATCCTTACGCTGTTTCAGATTGCTCTTTGTGAATCATTTTTATACCGACCAAACCAAAGCCGAGCTCCAGTAACAAATAAACGAATAGCAACCAATGCGGCATGCCATCCAACAACAAACTTAACGCGCGGCCGGCCGCTAGACCGATCATAAACACAACGAGGCTGTAGAGCGCAGGAAGACGATATTTCTGATTGAGTGCTCCGGCCGCCCAAAATAGCGCAAGCGCCATGTAAAGACCCATTACGGCACGAAAAATATGCGTTACGTTGACCGAGCCTGCATCAATTCCAAAAAGAAAATCGAGAGAAGTGGCCGGTGCATAACCGTAGGAAAGAGCAATAGGCGTCAAGCCGATTACCGCAACAATCAGAAAAATACTTTGTGGGGACATATCTACCCTCGAAAATCGCGTGAACTTTGAAACGAATATAGTCTGAAACCCCGATTATACAAGTGAGCCCCATGTAAAATTGATCAAAGATCGGTGCACTGGCAGTGCTCTAATTGAAAAGCTCTTTGATAAATGCAAGGCAGCTCGTTGATTCATGTTTTGGCCCCACCAACGAGTTTGTTTTACACGTAAAAGTCTGTAACAACAATTAGAAGGTTTTTACACGCGGCACGCGATATGCGTTGAGCCCTTCACGATTTTTTCGTTTGGCTATGAGGCCGCTTTGACAAAGATACTAACCTCTCAAGATCGGCTCAATCTGATTGGCTGGGTATAATCACACTAACGTTAATCTGTTCACC
>NZ_LWFU01000372.1:0-9047 GCF_001635135.1 Oleiphilus sp. HI0080 | reverse complement strand
CTCTCATCACCCTTGCCCCGCAAATATTCTAACGCCCCTTTGATAGCGAGATTATTGGACTCGGTCGCACCACTCGTCCAGACAAGTTCGCGAACATCACAATGCAACGATTTAGCAATTGTCTTGCGCGCAGCTTCAACGGCTGCCTCCGCCTGCCAACCAAGCATATGTGAACGCGAAGCAGGGTTTGCGAAACATGTTCCAACCCCAAGATAGGCGAGCATTTTTTCAACAACTCGCGGATCGGCCGGCGTTGTTGCTGCATAATCTAAATAAATCATCTGTTACTGTGAACCAAGACTTTACTGTTCGGAATATATTAAACCGACCGTTGTATTTTGTCGCTCCGCGGTCTCAAGAACTTCGCTTTTTAGCATCAACTGCTCAAGGGTGATATCGTCTAAAAAAGAGTGTATCTGTTCACTTAAATCAGACCATAAATGGTGGGTAAGGCATTTTTGCCCTTGCTGACAATCGCCTTTTTGCTGACATTTTGTTGAATCAATCGATTCATCAACGGCATCAATAATAGATGCAATCGACGCGTCTCGTTGCATCTCGCCAAGTACATAGCCCCCGCCCGGACCACGGATACTTGATACGAGAGCCTTTCTCCGCAGCTTAGAGAACAACTGCTCTAAGTACGAGAGAGATATCCCTTGTCGAGCAGAAATATCGGATAAAGAAACTGGGCCGGCCTCACTATGCAATGCAAGATCGAGCATTGCTGTAACCGCATAACGACCCTTTGTGGTAAGACGCATAAACTGCTCATAACATAAAAATATCGGAAAATTATGTTATACCCGACTATAACAGTCAACTATTATACTCGCCTCACTTAGCTTGCTTGAAGCAATCCACATCCCGATCATCAATACTCTTAATTTCTTCTTTATCAAAACTTGAGTCTAACTTGCGCAATTCCTTACACATCTGATTCATACGTTCATCGACCAAATGCATATGATCGAGCATGCTGCGTAAAGACTTGGCTACGGGGTCTGGCATCTCCTCGCTCAACCCATAAGCATCAAAACCAAAATTTTCTTCCATTTTTTTCCGCTTATCTTCATCTACAGCCGGCATCTCCGAAACGGATTTCAATATAATCCGACCTGGAATTCCTACTACCGTCGCCCCCGCGGGAACCTCTTTCGTGACAACAGCATTCGATCCTATTTTGGCATTTACGCCAACCTCAAACGGGCCGAGCACTTTCGCACCGGCCCCAACCACAACGCCGTCAGAGAGGGTCGGGTGTCTTTTACCCTTATTCCAGCTAGTCCCGCCAAGTGTGACCCCTTGATAGAGCGTCACATCGTCGCCGATGACGGCTGTTTCCCCAATAACAACACCCATGCCATGGTCAATAAAAAAGCGCCGACCAATGGTTGCGCCGGGATGTATTTCGATTCCAGTAAACCAGCGACTGACAGAGGAAACAAAACGACCTAACCATTTGAACCCCCTACTCCAAAGCCCATGAGCCAACCGATGCATCCAAAGCGCATGGAGGCCAGGATAGTTTGTGAGTACCTCAAATGTATTTCTAGCTGCTGGATCACGACTGAATACACTCTTAATATCTTCCCTTACCGCATCAAACATGTCGTTACCTTTGTAATTTTTTCTCTACGCTTTTAAGTATACCCCGAAGGATATTAAGCTCCATTTTGTCCAACGTACGGCGCTGAAAAAGACGGCGCAGTCTCGGCTGAAGTTGACCCGGGTTTTGCTCATCATAGAAGCCCGTGCGCGTCATCACATTCGTAAGGTGCGACATCAAACCTTCGATATCCTGAGTAGAGCAAGGCTCAGCATCCCAACCTAGATCATCAGGCCCAAGAACCGATGCATCCAATCCACCATCCATGCATTCCAAGATCTGCATTCTCAATTCATAAGTCAGCACTTGAACCGCCATTGCTAAGTTTAGCGATGAATAATCGGGATTGGCTGGTATGTGAACATGTGCATTGCATTGATGCAGCTCTTCGTTGGTGAGCCCGCTTGACTCTCTACCAAAAACAAATGCCACTTTCGTTGGTAATGCCCCTCCATCCGACTCCGCAAGAAACCGCATCGCCTTCTGCGCCGTTTCTCGCGGATTCATGACGGGCCAAGGAAAGCTCCTCACTCGCGCGCTCGCTCCAACAACGTAATGGCAATCAGCAACGGCCTCACTAAGGCTACCAAAAACAGTTGCAGAATCGAGTACATCGCACGCGCCAGCCGCCCTCGCTACTGCGTCATCGGATGGAAAATCTTTGGGTGATACCAACTTCAAGGCTCCAAAGCCCATATTCTTCATCGCCCTTGCTACCGCACCGATGTTTCCAGAGTGACTGGTGTGCACAAGCACGATATCAATAAACTCGAATACATCAGGATGCCGCCCTGTCTCTTTATCGACCATTTCGGTCATTACCAAACAACCTTTGTTAAAAAATGAAGACTATACTCAGCACGAGAGTATATTCATTTATTGTGAACTACTCAGCTTTTTTGCTGCAATAACACAGGTTTTTGTTATCATGCCGCCACAGACTAGGACTAGGTGAAAAGAATGCAACCAATTTTGAACATTGCGCTACGTGCAGCACGCCAATTCAATGAATACGTGAATCTGAGCATCGACAGAAAAGAGCATGCGACCGCAGACTTAAAGGAAGATCTAAAACTTGTTCGACACCTTGAGGAAGTTTTGTTCAAAACGCTGATGGACGCCCTTAAAAAAGGCTACCCAAAGCATTACGTTGCCGAAATAGGTGAGCAAGTTAGCGACATTAAAGAGGACCTATGGCTTATTCAAGGTTTTGACAACGAACAGCACCTTCTTCGCAAAATCCCTCAAACTGTATACAGTTTCATCCACAAAAAAAATGGCAAAATCCATAGCGCAGTAATCGTTAACCCCTTCACTGGTGCTGAATACGTGGCCGTAAAAGGTGGTGGCGCAATCTTCAATGATCGACGATGTCGTGTCAGCGCCCAACGCCAACTGGAAGGTAGCTTATTTGCGACAGATTCATTAAACCAATTTGCTCAAGAGAGCGGAGACCATGTTGTATCAGATCTCGTGACCAGCATGGGCCAGGCAGGCATCAATGCCCGTGTTAGCGGCTGCGCTAACCTCGACCTTGCACAAGTTGCATCAGGCCAATTAGACGCAGCGCTTCTCACGAACGTGAATACGAACGATCTTGAAGCTTCTTTACTTTTGTGTGCCGAAGCCGGCGCCTTGGTGGGCAGTTTAAGCAACGGATTTATGAAATCGGGCGATAAAACCTTAGTCGTAGCCAACCCTAAGCTTTTCAAATCGACACTACAGCGCTTCTCTAGCTATGGGTCAAAATTGACAGCTTAAGTAATAACAAGGCACAAAAAAACCAGCCCTAGGGCTGGTTTTTTTGTGCCTCGAAAAGGAAACCTATGCTTTTCCTTCTCTCTCAGCACGACGACGATCCTGCTCTTCTAGTTTGCGAATATCGGCTTCGCTTGGGCCATCATCAACTTCACCCTCTTCTTTGTCGACTGCAGGGATGAGATCCTCTTTACTCACACCCATTGATAGCAAGACATTACTCGCCACATAGATCGAAGAATAAGTACCAACAACAACACCAATCAGCAAAGCCTTCGCAAAGCCGTTAATCATCTCACCCCCTACAATATAAAGCGCAACAAGCACCAAAATCGTAGTTAATGATGTCACCAACGTACGCGAGAGCGTCTGTGTCAGAGAGATATTTATCACCTCTGCCGAATCTGATTTACGAAGCTTTCTGAAGTTCTCTCGTATCCGATCGGATACGACAATCGTATCGTTCAGAGAATAACCAATCACCGCCAATAACGCTGCGAGTACAGTCAGATCAAAATCCCAACCAATGATTGAGAAGATACCAACAACGATAATCACATCGTGAATCAGAGCTGCAACCGCACCAACAGAAAACTTAAACTGAAAGCGGAGTGCTACGTATACCATGACGATTCCCAAGGCCAACAATAAACCTAAGCCGCCCTGCTCTCGGAGTTCTTCACCCACCTGTGATCCAACAAATTCAGCGCGTTCAAGCGTCACCGCATCACCAGTACCGGACAATACATTAAGAACTTGCTCGCCCACCTTATCGTCAAAGCCTTGAGATAAGCGAACTAACACTGAAGTATCAGCACCGAAGTTCTGAACGACGAGCTTGTCATAGCCAGCATCATTCAAGGTCTTTCTTACATCCTCGAGATTTGGTGCTGCTGCATACTCGACCTCAACTAAGGTACCACCAGTAAAGTCGAGCCCTAGCTGTAAGCCCTGCATCGCGAGCGAACTGAGAGATGCGATGAGAAGCAAAACCGAAGCAACTGCTGCGATTTTTCTCTTACCCATAAAGTCAATTGTATTCATTTCTTTCACCTTAACTACTCATCAACCTATGGATAACGTTTGAACTTTGCGAGAACCATACACAAGATTAGTAATCGCGCGGCTCAAGAAAATTGCAGTAAACATTGAAGTCAGAATACCCAGCGCTAACGTAACCGCGAAGCCTTTCACGGGCCCCGTACCAACGGCAAATAGTATAATTGCTGCTATAAATGTAGTGATATTTGCATCGAGAATTGCGACGAAAGCTCGACCGTAACCAGCGTCAATCGCGCGCTGCGGAGACAATCCAGCCTTTAGCTCTTCTCTTATCCGTTCAAAGATTAGAACGTTTGCATCCACAGCCATACCAACTGTCAAAACAATCCCGGCGATACCCGGCAACGTGAGCGTTGCAGAAATCATCGACATCAGCGCACACAGCAACACAACATTCACCAGAAGCGCTGCGTTCGCGATTAAACCGAAAACGCGATAGTAGATAAGCATAAATATGAGAACAAGTCCGAAACCGATTTGTACAGACAGAAGCCCGGCATCAATGTTCGCTTGACCAAGGCTTGGCCCAACAGTTCGCTCTTCAACAAAGTAGACGGGTGCCGCAAGAGAACCTGCACGCAATAACAAGGCAAGTTCAGCAGCCTCAGTCGGAGAGTCCAAACCTGTTATACGGAATGAGTTGCCAAACGCAGACTGGATTGTCGCGAGGTTAATAATGTTGCGGATCTCACGATTTCTTCGCTCTACAACCTCTTCACCATCGACCATTCTACGGCGAGTTTCAGACTTCTGCTCGATGAACAAAACTCCCATGCGTCGTTTAATCGAACGCTTCGTCACGTCCAACATCATCTTTCCGCCGTTACCATCAAGACTGATGTTTACCTGAGCAACGCCGTTTTCATCAAACCCTGCGTTGGCATTGGAAACATTACTTCCGGTGACAATAACGTCTTTCTCTAGAAGCGCGGAACGCCCTTCATCATTGCGGAATACAAATCGCTGTGTACTGCTACTTGGCGCTCCAGGCTTGCCTTCTAAACGAAACTCCAGGTTTGCTGTTTTACCAATAATACGCTTTGCAGTTGCCGTATCCTGAACGCCTGGAAGCTCAACAACGATGCGGTCCCTTCCTTGCCTTTGAACAAGAGGCTCCGCAACACCAAGTTCATTAACTCGATTTCTCAAGGTAATCAGGTTTTGTTGGACAGCATAGTCTTCAATATCTGCGATGCTCTGCTCAGACAGGCGCAACGTCAAATACGCCGCTTCGTCATCTTCTTCTGTCTCGCGCATGAATTCGCGATACTCTCTGGCAGCTAGCGCTTCTGCCTTGTCACGCTCCTCAGCCTGACGAAACTTAATTTTTATTGCGTCCAGGCCATCTAAACCAAACGCTCGGTATCGGATACGCTCTTCGCGAAGGACTGATTTAATTTCGCTCTCATAGACCGACAAGCGCTGACTTAGCGCTTTTTCCATATCTACTTCTAAAAGGAAGTGAACACCACCGCGTAAATCTAGACCAAGCTTCATTGGCCCCGCATTAATTGCCCTCAGCCAATCTGGCGTCGTCGGAGCCATATTCAGCGCCGCGATATACTCATCCCCCAAACCATCTCGAATTGCAGATTTGGCTGCTAACTGATCATCACTAGAGTTAAAACGCACCAGCACAAGACGATCTTGAAGCTCGATCTCTTTTGCAGAAATATTGGCATCTGCAAGCGCTGATTCGACAGTGCTGACAAGGCTGGCATCCAACTCTGTCGTACTTTGAGTACCCGTGACCTGAATAGCGAAGTCATCGGGATACAAGTTTGGAGATGCGTAGATACCACCCACCGCTAATAACACAGCAAGTAAGGCATATTTCCAAGCAGGATATTTATTGAGCATGTGAGCTCCTAATTACCTTTCTTTTCTTGTTCAATCACATGCAACTTGAGTTAGGCTTACTAAACAGGATTTAGAATTACTAAAAAGTTACTGCGCACTAAAAATGAAAAAGCCGGACAAAGCCGGCTATTTACTATAGACCCTTCAATGTTCCCTTAGGTAGAACAGAAGAAACGGCCACTTTCTGGATTTTCAATTCCACGCCCTCAGAAACCTCTACGGAGATGAAATCTTCCGATACTTTTGTGATCTTTCCAGCAATGCCTCCACTGCTGACAACCTCGTCACCCTTGCTCAAACTTGAAACAAGATTCTTATGCTCTTTGGCACGCTTTGATTGCGGGCGCCACATAAGGAAGTAGAAGATAAGAATAAAGCCACCAAAGAAAATAAGTTGCATGACGGCACTCGGCTCGCCTGGTTGTGCGGCGCCTTCCGCGAACGCTGCGCCAGACAAAACCATTAACGCCAAAAGTGTAATTTGTTTAATAAGCATGCTCATTTTCTTCCTCAGTATTAGTAACAAATAATTTAGTTTCGATTCGACTATTCGAATGCATCTTCCAATTCTAAAGGTGGGGTCTCAAGACCCCGCGCCCGATAGAAGGCGTCGACAAAGTCGGTCAATTTACCTTGTTCGATTGCTTCACGCAATCCGCTCATAAGATTTTGATAATATCGCAAATTATGGATGGTATTGAGCTGCGCCCCTAGCATCTCGCCGCAGCGCTCCAAGTGATGCAAATATGAGCGCGTAACATTTTTGCAGGTATAACAATCACATTCAGAATCAAGCGGGCTCATGTCGTGCCGATGCGTTGCATTTCGAATTTTTACAACACCATTGTGCGTAAACAGATGGCCATTACGCGCATTTCGTGTAGGCATAACGCAATCGAACATGTCAACGCCCCGCCGAACGCCCTCTACCAAATCTTCCGGCTTGCCAACCCCCATCAAATAACGAGGCTTGTTCTCCGGCATTTTATCGGACAAATGCTCTAGAATTCGCATCATATCTTCTTTCGGCTCACCCACCGAAAGTCCGCCAATTGCATAGCCATCAAAATCAATATCGCTCAAACCGGCTAAAGATATATCGCGCAGATCCTCATACATTCCACCTTGCACGATTCCAAACAAAGCAGAAGGGCTCTCGCCATGCGCGTCTTTACTTCGCTTCGCCCAGCGCAATGACAGCTCCATTGAATCCTTCGCTTCCTGCCAAGTTGCAGGATGGGGAGTGCATTCATCAAAAATCATGACGATGTCTGAGCCAAGTTTCCGCTGAACCTCCATCGAGATTTCTGGCGTCATCTCAACTTCTGAACCGTTAATGGGTGACTTGAATTTGACACCTTCTTCGGTAATTTTACGCAAGTCGCCAAGACTAAACACTTGAAAGCCGCCCGAATCAGTCAAAATCGGACCTTGCCACTGCACAAAGTCATGCAAATCGCCATGTTCCTCAACAACATCAGTACCAGGACGCAACATGAGATGAAAGGTATTACCCAGAATAATCTCTGCGCCAATCTCCTTTATGTCCCTCGGCAACATACCTTTTACCGTGCCATATGTTCCTACGGGCATAAATGTGGGTGTCTGAACCGTTCCCCGAGGAAACTTAAGCTCTCCACGCCGTGCAACTTTGTCTGTTTTTTTGACTTCGAACGACATGAAGCATTCAGGACGAGACATACCTTCTCCGATATAAAATTCTGGTGTAAAAAATTAACGCGTAGGCTCTAAGAACATTGCATCGCCATAACTGAAGAACCGATATCTCTCCTGAATAGCATGCTCGTAGGCGGCCATAATTGTTTTCTGTCCAGAAAACGCAGCCACCAGCATCAACAAGGTGCTTTGAGGCAAATGGAAATTGGTGACAAGCGCATCAACCGTTTTAAAAGAGTAGCCAGGGTAGATAAAAATATCCGTATCACCTTCAAACGCGCTTAATTCTCCACTCTGACTTGCCGCCTCAAGACTTCTCATACTCGTGGTGCCAACGCAGACGACACGTCCTCCGTTGCGCTTAGTGGCACTAATCGTATCCACTGTATCCTGAGAAACTTGTATCCACTCGCTATGCATCACGTGATCCTCAACCGTTTCAACCTTCACTGGTTGAAACGTTCCCGCGCCGACGTGTAGCGTGACATACGTCGTTTCAACGCCCTGCGCGGCCAAAGCGGTAAGCATCTCTTCACTAAAATGAAGTCCCGCTGTCGGTGCGGCGGCTGCCCCTGGCTCTTTGGCGTAGACAGTTTGGTAGCGGTCATCATCCAGCTTTTCATCGGCTCGATCGATATAAGGCGGCAATGGTACATGCCCTTCTCGATACAAAAGATCAAACACTTCTGAATCACACACACGTAATTCAAATAAAGCGCCCTGGCGACCAAGCATCTCTAACTCGCTGCCGCCTTCAGTAAATATCTTACTACCCGGCTTTGGGGACTTTGAGGATCTTACATGCGCCAAAAACCGATCTTCAGAAACTTTCCGCTCAAACAAAATCTCGAGAGCGCCGCCCGTCTCTTTTTTAGCGTACATTCGAGCCGGGACAACCTTTGTATTATTGAAGACCAGTAAATCGCCTTTGTTTAACAAGCTAGGCAAATCAGAAAAAGACATATCTTGTTTATTGCCACTTACTCCATCAACATGGAGCAATCTGCTTTGCCCACGCTTTTCTGGTGGGTACTTTGCGATCAGCTCCTCAGGAAGCTCAAAGTCAAAGTCGGATACCTTC